>CAYTOE010000139.1:0-4478 GCA_964439255.1 uncultured Aquificales bacterium | reverse complement strand
TTTTTTCTTATGAATGTATCTTATAATCGCAAAATTTATCAGTTTATTAATCTTTGAGTTTTTGTTTTCTTTGTTTTTAAACTTCTTTAGTAAAAATACCAGTTTTTCTTCTGTTATAATGCCAAATAGAAAGCCTGCAATAATCAAAAACGGAATACCCGGGATTATGGGGAAAATAACCCCGATAATCCCCAATATTAAAAAGAAAATCCCAGATATATATCTCATTTTTTCTTTGCTACCTTATTTGCCCATTCCATTATTTCTTCATCTGATATATCAAGGTTATGTTCAACAACATACTCTTTCAATATTTCAAAGATTTTTTCAGGTTTCCCTAATGCCCTTCCTTTATCAGGAGTTGGGTCTTTCACAAGACCGTAAATCTGTCTCCCTTCATGCCATTCAGGAAGGTATTCTGTTATAGGTAAACCTTCTTCAGTTGTAAATAAAAGACAGTGGCAGTATTTTAAAGCCTGCATTTCATCACAGGCACAAATCCATCTTCTTCTTTTTACCTCTTCCTGTTTATCAGGGTAAAAATTACATGGACATAATGGTTTTCCAAGTTCCTGAACATGTGCTGATAAACCATTTATAACAGCTTCAGCAGCTTCTTTATTTGGATTTACTACAGTTCCTGATTTTTTGGAAAAATTTTCAGCGAACTTTTCCATTTTCTCTTTTACTTCAGGTTTTACAGCTTCCATTTCTTCCTCCTAAGTAACACATTGGATGTTTTTAATATTATATCCTTCATGTATATTAATTGATGAGATTAATCATTTTAGCATAAGCTTTATAAAAGGATTATTAAGATAAATATCTGTTAAAAGGAGGGTGGCACAATGAGAAAGTTTACTTATTTCTTAGTTTTAATGCTTTTGTTTAGTTTTGCATATGCAAAAAATATCAGATTAAAAGAGCCTCCTGAAGAACTTGAAAAGTACTATCCCCCAAATTCTGATAAGTACGAATTTCTTGTAACTATGTACAAAATGTCAACAGCCTTCACAGGCATATTCGTGAATACATCCGCTCAAAAATGGGAATATGCAAAAGCATGGGCTAAAGAACTCAAGAAAAATTACTATGAAGTGGGAAGATTGGTTCCTTCATGGGAAAAATTTTTGAGGAAAGGAGCTGTTGACAATCTTGTTAAAGCCGTTGAAGAAAAAAATCTATCTGCTATTAAAAGGTATTCAAACATTGTTGGTAAATCCTGTATGCAATGCCACAAAAACTACCAGTTAAGTGTAAAAATAAAGTACCACTACCCATCTTTTGATGGAACAGGCATTGAAGACCCTGTTTCAAATGTTGAATATAGCGTTCATGACTATATGAAGAAGATGACAAACGATATGAAACTTATAAAAATCTACCTTGTTCAAAAGGAAAGAAAAAAGGCGGTAGAAGCTGGAGAAAGATTTATAAAGAGAGTTAAAGGACTTCAACAGATGTGCTCTGATTGTCATACAAATGAGGAATCTGAACAGGTTTATTTTAATGGAGATTTAGATGATAAGTTGGATACATTGAGAAGCGCAATAGAATCAGAAAGTACCCAGCAGGCTTATGAAGCCATTAATTTTATAAATGGAAACAACTGTATGAAATGCCATAATGTTCATCAAATACCTGCAATGTTGAAAGAAAGATTTGAGAAGTGATTAAAATCACTGATACTTAAAGCAGGTAGTATATAATACCAGTTAAAAATTTATTTAATAGAGGTAGTTATGGAAAGAGTTTTAGAAAAAAAACCTTCTATTTTAATATTTAAAGGGCATCCTGATAAGTTTAAAACACAGGTTGCCCCTGTTTTTGAGTTTAACAACATAGAAACGTATATGGAGATTCCTTTTGAGGTTTATCTTGATTTACCAGAAGAAGAAAAAGCTTTTGTTGAAGGTTTTAACAAATATATAGACGGTGATATGAAAGGTTCAAGAAGAGAACTTGCAAAGGCTGCTTCGAAGATAAATGAGGCAAGATATATGTTTATTCTTGTTAACTATATACTTGGAAAAAAAAGAGAAGCCCAGATTTTAGCAGCTGATTTAAAAAAACAGTGGGATAGATTTATTCAAACATGGCGTGTTCCTGTCCTTGTCGTTCCCTTTTCTTCAGGTGATAAAGCTCTTTATGTATCTATTGATGATAAAGGTTATCAGGCATTAACGTATCTTTTAGAAGAAAAAACTCCTGAAGAAGTAGCGTTTTTATTAGGTTTATAAAATGAAATTAATTGTAAGAGAAAACGCCCCTTACGTACTCACAGCTTTAATGGCAGGAGGTGGTGAGTACGGTGAGATTTTTTTTGAAGATACTGTTGTTTCTGAATACAAATTAGAAGATAACAGTATAGAATTTCCAGTAACTGGAAGAGATACAGGGGTTGGTATAAGACTGATAAAAGATTTAAAAACAAAATATGGGTACACTTCAGAAATATCTAAAGAAAACCTCCTCCAGATAGCAAGAACTCTTTCAGGAATGGAAGGTGAAGGAAAAATAAAAATCGGTCAGGTTTATGCAAAATCATTCACACCTGTTATTAAGGATTTAGATGATGTCTCTCTACGTATAAAAAAAGATATTCTTTATAGAGCAAATGATATAGCAAGGTCTTATAGTGAATATATAAAACAGGTAAAGGTTGTTCTTAAAGAACAAAAAAGGAACATACTGATTATAAACAGTCTTGGGGAAATAATAGAGGATTTACAGATAAGAATAAGTTTTTCTGTTGAAACAATAGCTTCAGACGGTAAAAACCTTTACAGAGGTTATGAATCAACAGGGGGTACAATAGGGTATGAACTTTTTGATGAGGATTATGTAGATATAATAGATTTTGTAGCAACAAAGTCAGCAGAGAGAGCCGTTTTGGGATTAAAAGCAAAACCTGCGCCAGCTGGAAAATTTACTGTTGTAATTTCATCTCAGGCTGGAGGAACAATGATTCATGAAGCTGTTGGACATGGTCTTGAAGCAGACCTTGTTCAACAAAAGATTTCAGTTTATACAGGGAGATTAGGAGGAAAAGTAGCATCAGAAAAAATAACCGTTATAGATAGTAGTATAGAGTCAGGAAAAAATGGATACATAAATTTTGATGATGAAGGAACACCAGCCCAGAGAACAGTTTTAATAGAGAATGGAATACTTGTTGGATATATGCACAACAGACTTACAGCTTTAAAAGAGGGAAAGAAATCCACAGGAAATGGAAGAAGAGAAAGTTTCAGACATATACCTATAGTCCGTATGACGAATACATATATAGCTCCTGGAAAAGATAATCCCCATGATATTCTTTCAGACACCAAAAAAGGCATTTATGTGGTAAAAATGGGTGGTGGTCAGGTTAATACAGTAAATGGGGATTTTGTCTTTGAGATTTTAGAAGGTTATATGATAGAAGATGGTAAAATTTCTTATCCTATCAGAGGAGCAACACTTATAGGAAATGGTCCTAAAGCATTAATGGATATAGATGCTGTAGGATACGATATAGGTTGGTCTATTGGAACCTGTGGTAAAGATGGACAGGGTGTTCCTGTAGGAGACGCTCAGCCAACAATAAGAATCAAAGAATTAACTCTTGGAGGGGTTGAATAGTTGAAAAATAAAGCTGTTTTTCTTGATAGGGACGGTGTTATAAACGAGGATTATGGTTTTGTACATAAAGTAGAGGATTTTCATATTTATCCTGAGGTTTTTCCTGCCTTAAAAAAGCTGCAGGAAGCTGGATTCAGACTGCTTATAGTAACAAATCAATCTGGTATAGCTGTTGGCTATTACACAGAGGATGATTTTAAAAAAGTTACAGAATATATGCTTTCACAGTTTGAAAAAGAAGGTATAAAAATAGATAAAGTTTATTACTGCCCCCATCATCCAGAAGGTATAGTTCCTGAGTACACAATGAAATGTGACTGTAGAAAACCAGAAAGTGGGATGATAAAAAAGGGAATAGAAGAATTTAATATAGATGTTTCAAAATCTTTTTTAATTGGAGATAAGGAAAATGATATAAAAGCTGCTCATAAAGAAGGGGTAAAAGCAGCTCTTGTAAAAACAGGTCAGGGAAAAAAGTATATAGAAAATACAGAAGCTGATTTTGTAGGGGAGAATATATTAGACGTTGTTGAAAATTTTATTTTAAAAAATTTTGAAAAAGTTGGATAAAAGCTGCCTTCAGGCAGCTTCTTATATAAGTCTATTTCTTTGAGCGTTTGTAATAGATGTTGCAAGTCTTAAATCTCTTGGAAATTCAGTTCCCCTGTTTGTTGTTCTGATTTCGAGCTTATCTGTTCCAAAAAATTCTTTAATAATATCTAAAGCTTTATCCATATCAAAATCTTTACATGAGAATATATCTATTGAAAAGTACCCTTTTTCTGGGAAAGTATGGATACTTATATGACTCTCTGCAATAATAACAAATCCTGAAACACCCCAATCTTCAG
>CAYTOE010000138.1:0-4481 GCA_964439255.1 uncultured Aquificales bacterium | reverse complement strand
CAGGTTCAATTACAACAGCAACAACCTCTTCTGGGTTTTCCATGATTTTTACACCTTCAGGTGGAACAATATCACTTACGTGTAAAACGTCCCCAACATCAAGATTTGATACATCAACTTCTATTTTCTCAGGTATTTTTCTTGGAACAGTTCTAATTGTTATTGTGTGTAGGTGTTGCTCTAATACGCCACCAACTTCAAGTCCTTTTGGTTTTCCAACCAACTCAACTGGTACATCAACGTCTAATTCAACACCAAAAGTTACTTCATAAAGGTCAACATGGATAGGCTGGTCTCCTAAATAGTTGTACTGAATATCTTTTAAAATACATACTCTTGGCTCTTCTTCTCCTTCAATATGAAGGTCTACAAGAAACATACCTTTAGGTCTATCAGCTAAATTTTTCCAGTAAATGTAAGCGTGTGCATTTTCTCTTCCTTTTCCATATACCTCAACAGGTATGTATCCTTTTTTTCTGTAAGCTTTTACTTCACTTTTCTTTCCAACAGTTCTTGGTAAAGCTTTCCACTCTATTCTCTGAATCATTTTTTCTTTTTACCTCCTTAAACAAACAGTGAACTTACTGAGCTTTCTATATTTATCCTTTTTATAGCTTCTCCAACTAACTCTGCAACAGAAAGAACAGTTAGTTTATCGAACTCTTTTCCTTCTGTTGGAATTGTATCTGTAACTATAACTTCTTCTATCTCTGAATTTTTAAGCCTTTCTACGGCAGGTCCAGAAAATACAGGATGTGTACATGCAGCTATTACAGATTTAGCACCCTTTTCTTTTAACATATTTGCAGCTGATACGATTGTTCCAGCTGTATCTATTATGTCATCTATGATAATCGCATTTTTACCTTCTATATCTCCAATAACATCCAATGTTTCAACAACATTTGGAGCTGGTCTTTTTTTGTAAATAATGGCAAGACTTGCTCCTAATCTGTTTGCAAGCATCCTTGCCCTTTCAACACCACCAGCATCTGGAGAAACAACCACCATATTAGGTATATTTTTTTCCTGTAGATAATCAAGTATTACAGGTAATGCGTACAGATTGTCTACAGGACAATCAAAGAAACCCTGTATCTGAGCTGAGTGGAGGTCAACTGTTAAAACCCTTTGAGCCCCTGCTTTTTGAATGATATCTGCTAAAAGTTTTGCTGAAATAGGGACTCTTGGTCTATCTTTTCTGTCCTGTCTTGCGTATGCAAAATAAGGGATAACAGCTGTTATTCTATGGGTAGAAGACCTTTTTAACGCATCTAATATTAAAAGAAGTTCCATTATATTGTCATTCGCAGGATAGGTTAAAGGTTGGATAACAAAAACATCAGCACCCCTTACATTCTCTTTTATCTGAACCCTTATTTCTCCATCACTGAAACGTGTTACTAACGTATCAACTAAAGACGTATGCAGATATTCAGCTATCTTCTGAGCAAAAACTGGATTTGCGTTTCCAGTAATAAGCTTTAGGTGCTTACTCAAAAATTTTCCTCCACTTAGGATTTTTGGATTTTTATGAATGGCTGGGGAGGCAGGACTCGAACCTGCGACACCCGGTTCCAAAGACCGGTGTTCTGCCAGCTGAACTACTCCCCAGTATCGTTTATTTAAGAGCTGTTTTTATCAATTTCCAGTTTTTAACTTTACAAATTCTTTCTATCTCTTCAGTTGGAGAGCCAAAAGCATAAACACTGCTTCCACTTCCACTTATATTTGGCCTGTACCCTAAATATTTTAACGTATTCATTACCTCTTTTACAACAGGGTACTTTTCCTGTGCAAGCTCTCCAAGCGTATTCTCAATGTTATCAATAAGATTATTTAAATCCTCTAACAGACTATCTATTATAGGAATTTCCTCTTTTTTTGTCAAGATATTTTCTGTTACCATACTGTATATTTCTTTTGTAGATACTTCTATATTTGGATAGATTATAAATAGCTCATTTTTGAACCTTTTTTCAAGAAAAATGAGTTTATCTCCTATTCCTTCTGCCTTTGCAAACCCTCCTTTTATAAAGAATGGAATATCAGCTCCTAATGTAGATCCAAGTTTCATGAGTTCTTCTTCTGATAGAGGATTTCCTTCTAACTCATTTATCTTTTTTAAAACCGCTGCAGCGTTTGAACTTCCTCCTCCTAACCCTGCACCTACAGGAATATTTTTTTCTATCAAAATTCTGTAATTTGTTTGTATTCCTGTCCATTCTTCGAACTTTTTTAGTGCTTTGTAAACTATATTTTCTTTATTTTCTGGTACTTTTGGAGATGTGGAAGAAACGGAAAGTTTGTGATAAGGCTCAATGTGTATGTAATCATTCAGGTCTATAGTATGAAATAAAGTGAAAATCTCATGATAACCATCAGGTCTTTTTCCTGTAATCCAGAGACCTATATTTATCTTTGCCGGTGATAAGATTTTTATCTTTTCCATATCTCTCCCTTAAGATAGTTTTGACAGTTGTGTATAATACTATATTCTAAAATCAAAATCTCAAGGGATTTCAATGATTTTAAATGACAGGGAACTGAAAGAACTGATAAAAAAAGGAGAGTTGTTAATAGAACCTATTGAAGAACATCAGATACAACCTTCGTCAATAGATTTTAGACTTGGAAATGATTTTCTTGTTTATCCTGATTCAATAGATGTTTTGGATGTGAAAGACAACTCTTTTCAGAATAAAATGGAAAAAGTAGTTGTTGGAGAAGAAGGCTTTGTTATTCAACCAAAACAGTTTGTCCTTGCAACAACTGTTGAGTATATAAAACTGCCAAACTATCTTACAGCTTTTGTTGAGGGGCGTTCCTCTTTGGGAAGACTTGGTCTGTTTATAGAGAATGCTGGATGGGTTGATGCTGGTTTTGAAGGTACAATTACTCTTGAATTTTTCAACGCGAATTCAAGACCTATACGTATTTATCCAAACATGAGAATATGTCAACTTGTTTTTGCAAAAATGTCCTCACCACCTGAAAGGCCTTACAGAGGTAAGTACCAGGGACAGAGAGGTACAACCGCTTCTAAGATATACATGGATTTAAAATGAAAGCAAACCTTCAAGAAAAAAATATATACCAAATCCGGTAATAGTTATTGAAACGATGCTTTTAAATGTTTCATTGGACAGATTTTTTGAAAAATTATCCCCTAAAATAACACCTGCTACAGTTCCTAATATACCCGGTATCAGTATATCTGTTGAAAAATAATCTCTTAACTCAGGTGATTTAAAATAAAAAATAACCCTGAATACATTTAATATAAAAAATACAAATGATAGAACAAACTTAAAATCTTCCTTTGAGATTGAAAAACCCTTTATATAAAAAGCGTATAAAGGACCTGCACCACCAATTAGCCCTGAAATTATTCCACCTATAAAACCTACAAAACTACCGAGCAAGCTGTTATTTTTTATTCTTCCATTTCTTTTAAAGATATCGTATAAACCTGTAAAAAAAACTACCAAACCAAAAACAATTTCAACAAAGGATTTGTTTAACCTTTCTAAAAGTAAACTTCCAGCATATACCCCAATTACAGAAAAAAAGGATATTAAAAATATCTCTTTGAGGAAAAACTTTCCTCTGTAGTTTCTTACAGTAAGTATAAATGTCCCCAAAAGAGCAAGAACAGAAAGGGAAACAACGACCGTTTTTGCATCAAAAAAGAAAAGCAGTATAGCGGTTGATATAATACCTGAGCCTATGCCTACAAAACCCTGAATAAGCCAGCCTAAGAGAAGAGATAAAAAAGGAACAATGTACATTTATGGAAGGTTACTGAATTGAAACAAGGGGCTGATTGCCCCTTTATTTTATTCTAAGATTTCTAAAACAGCTCTTTTATTTTGTTTTCTTGCAACAGCAGCTAAAAGTGTTCTTATAGCTCTTGCTGTTCTTCCCTGTCTACCTATAACTTTACCTAAGTCTTCAGGGGCAACTTTGAGTTCAATAACAGTTGTTTTTTCTCCTTCTATCTCTTTTACCTCTACTTTGTCTGGGTGGTCAACGAGAGATTTTGCCACGAAATCCACCAATTCCTGTAATTTGCTCATTTCTTTTTCCCTCCGTTAAAGATTTTCAGTTCCTGCTTCTATGCAGTTTGTTCTTCTAAACCAAACTGTTTGAGTATTTTTAAAGCTCTTTCTGTTGGTTGAGCTCCTTTTGCAAGCCATTCTTTTGCTTTTTCAACATTTATATTTCCAGTTTTTAAAATAGGGTCATAAGTTCCGATATAATCGATATACTTTGATTCCCTTGGAGACCTGCTGTCCATTACAACCATTCTGTAAACAGGATGCTTTTTTCTACCAGCTCTGGAAAGTCTTATCCTTACCAAATTTCAAATACCTCCTGTTTTCTTTTATTTTTAAAAGGGTAGATTAGGCATATTAAACGGAAGTTTCATTTTACCAGATTTTTTCATTTTTTTCATCATCTTTTTCATTTCTTTGTAC
>CAYTOE010000137.1:0-4506 GCA_964439255.1 uncultured Aquificales bacterium | reverse complement strand
AAGCTCTCTTTTCTGAAGAAGAGCCTCCCTTATCAGTTTTTTCAATCTGACCTCCCATTAAATGGAAGGTCACGCGGTGGCTTTATATAAAGCCCCGCGGAGGGCCGACGGGATGATGAGTCCTATTCTGGACCCTAATGAAACGTGGGTGCTCGCACCGTGCTCCCACGGGATACACGGAATGTAGAGCTCCCTTAATGGTAGCTATAGCCCAGAAACTACCGTCACATCCCTATCGAGCCCCGCAGGTTTCTTTATTCAATTTATTTATATAAAATGCCCTCATTATTACCGCGTTAAACCTTCCTAACTTCTTAGTTTTAAGCCTTTAAATATTTCAGATAACTGTTTTACTACCTTTTCAACTTCTTTATTAACTTCTTCGTCTGATAAACTCCTGTCTTCAGCCCTAAAATCAACAGCTACAGCTATACTTTTTCTATTTTCATCTAAGAAATATATATCAAACAGCTCTACTCTTTCTATCAGTTCTGAGCTGTTTTTTAAAGCTGTTAATAATTTATCCACTTCAAGTTCAGAGTCAACTTCAAAGGCTAAGTCCCTTTTAACAGCTGGGAATTTAGGTAGTTCTTTATAAGAAGGTATCTGTTTTTTCATGTAAAAGGTAAAGAGGTATCCTTCCTTGAGATTTGACTCTTTTATATCCCTTGGTACATATCTTAGCTTCAGTTCTCCTAAATATGTGTCTTTAGGAATACCTAATCTATCAGCCTTTTCTGGATGGATTTTTCCTATATATCCAACATTAAAACCATTTATAAAAATATCAGCACTTTCATAAGGATTGAGATAAGGTCTATCAGAAGGCTTATAGTCCACATCTAATAATCCCATAGAGACAAGGTAGCTGTGGAATAAACCTTTTGCCTTTAAAAAGTCCCACCTTTCAGTTGTTGAAAAGGATTTTTCTCCTTTTTTGTAGTTAAATCCTTTTATAAACCTTCCTGTAAGTACAATACCAGCCCTTATTTCCTCGTATTTATCAAAAAATGCAGAGGATATTTCAAAAGCAGATATATCTTTTATCTGATGTCTCACATTTTCCTGAACAACCCCTATAAGGGACACTGCCAGATTATCTCTCATAACACTCTGGGTTTTCACAAGGTAGTTTTCAATTTTTATAGGTGGGACAGGTAATCCTAATGCACTGAAAATCTCTTCACTTACAAATGTATATGTTACGACTTCATCTAAACCATTTGATTTAAAGAAATCTCTTGTTCTTGTCTCAAATAGAAACTCATCGCTTCTTTTAAAGGATTTTGTTGATACATAAGGGTACGTTTCCTCAAAACTGTTTAAACCTTTTAGCCTTCCAACCTCTTCTACAAGGTCTATCTCCCTTTCAAGATCAAGGGCTCTAAATGCAGGTATTTTTGAAACTGTTCCATCCTCAACTTCTTCTGTAGGTATTTCAAGTCTGTTTAAAAGCTCCTTAGATTCATCTTTAGGTATAAAAACTCCTAAAATCCTCTCTGTTGTTATCTCTCTCAGCTTAATCTCTTTAGGTTTATAGGGATTTGGGTATATATCTTTATCTCCAACAGCCTTTCCACCAGAAATCTTTACTATTAGCTCTAAAGCTTTATCCTGTGCATTTGGAAGATTTTCTATATCAACACCCCTCTCAAATCTGTAAGAAGAGTCTGTGGATATAGCAAGTCTTTTTGCTGTTTTTCTTACTGATATATTGTCAAAATGAGCAGCTTCTAAAAGGATATTTTTTGTGTTTTCATCAACCTTTGTGTTATCTCCACCTATAACACCAGCTATCGCTATAGGTTTTTTATCATCAGCTATTATCAGGTCTCCCTTTTTCAGCTCCCTTTCTTCACCATCTAATGTTTTTATCTTTTCTCCTTCTTCAGCTTCCCTCACATACACCTTTCCTTCTATTTTATCAAGGTCAAATGCGTGTAAAGGCTGACCTTCCTGAAGGAGAATGTAGTTGGTTATATCAACAACATTGTTTATAGGATTTTGTCCTGATTTTATAAGCTTTAGCTGTATATCCCATGGAGAGGGTTTTATCTGAACATCTCTTATTATTATTCCTCTGTATCTGTTACATTTATCAGATAAAACCTCTATCTGTGGTTCTTCCTCTTCAGCTATAGAAACCACAGGGTACTTTTCCTTTCTTTTTATACCGTATATGGCACCTATTTCCCTTGCAAGACCTCTAACAGATAGGGCATCTCCTCTGTTTGGGGTTATCTCTATCTCAATAATGTAATCCTCACCAAGTCCAAGGATTTTATTTGCATCTTCCCCTACAGGGGTATCTTCTGGAAGTAAAAGAACCCCTTCTGAAGATTCTGCAAGCCCTAATTCTTCTAATGAGAGAAACATCCCTTCACTTTCAAGGGAGCCAAACTTCCTCTTCTGTATTGTTATATCTCCTATTTTTGCTCCTTCTTTTGCAAGTATAACAACAGCTCCTTCTTTAACATTATCTGCACCTGTTATTATCTGGTACTCTCTTTTTCCATCTGAGGCCTTACAGACAAACAGCTTATCCCTTTCTGGATGTTTCTCTACTGAAACAATTTTAACTGTCACAATATTTTCTACAGGCCTGCCCCATTTCTCACATACAGCCTCTATACCTGTTTCATTAAGCCTTTCAACAACCTCTTCTGCAGAAGCATCTATATCAAGAAACTCTTTTATCCATGAGTAAGGAACTCTCATCTTATCCCCTTGAACTGGTGATTAAATCTCATATCTCCTGTGAAGAGAAGTCTTATATCTGTTATACGGTATTTGAGCATAGCAATTCTTTCCACACCTAAGCCAAAGGCAAATCCTGTGTATTTATCAGGGTCAATACCTACAGCCTCAAATACGTTAGGGTCAACCATTCCACACCCTAATATCTCAAGCCATCCTGTTCCTTTACAGACCCTGCAACCTACACCACCACAAACAGTGCAGCCTATATCAACCTCAGCTGAAGGTTCTGTAAAAGGAAAGTAGCTTGGTCTGAACCTTATTTTTATATCTTTACCAAAAACAGTCTCTAAAAATATCTTAAGAATTCCTTTTAAATCTCTGAATGTAACCTTTTCATCCACCAAAAGCCCTTCTATCTGGTGGAACATTGGTGAATGTGTTGGGTCTGCATCTTTTCTGTAAACTCTACCTGGAGCTATTATAGCTACTGGAGGTTTTTGCTTTAGCATAGTTCTTATCTGAACAGGAGATGTATGGGTTCTTAAAACATCTCCATTGTTTAAGAAAAATGTATCCTGCATATCCCTTGCAGGATGGTCTTTAGGAATATTGAGCATATCAAAGTTGTACTCTTCCTTTTCCACCTCTGGACCTTCTGCTATAGAAAAGCCCATAGATAAAAATGTTTCAGATATCTCAACAAGGGTTGATATAACAGGGTGTGAAGCTCCTGTCTCTATCCAGTGAGGAGGCAGTGTAATATCAATACGGTTTTTTAATAACTCCTCTTCTAAGGCTTTTTTCTTTAACTCTTCCTGTTTCCCTTTTAAAAGTTCCTCAAGCTCTTCTTTTATTCTGTTTGCAAGCTGTCCTATCTCCTTCCTTTCTTCAGGAGACAGTTTTCCTAATGTTTTCAGAATATTTTTCAGTTTTCCTTTTTTACCTAAAAACTCAACCCTTATCTGGTTGAGCTTCTCTATATCTACAGCCTCTTCTATTAGTTTTTTTGCCTCCTCACCTAAAGCCTGAATTTCCTTCTTTAGCTCCACACCAACACCTTTTTATGCTGCTGATTTTTGGGATAAAGCATTTTTAGCTGTTTCAGCTAATTTTGCAAATCCTTCAGGGTCTGTAACAGCTATATCAGCTAAAACCTTTCTGTTTAAGTCAACACCAGCAAGTTTTAAACCGTGGATAAACTGGCTGTAAGATAAACCGTTTAACCTTGCTGCAGCGTTAATTCTTGTAATCCACAGTTTTCTGAAATCTCTCTTTCTTAATCTTCTGTCTCTGTATTCGTACTGTAGAGACCTTAATACCTGTTCTTTTGCCCTTCTGTAAACTCTGTGCTTCTGTCCGTAGTAACCTTTTGCAAGCTTTAAAATTTTCTTTTTATGCTTTTTAGACGATGGTCCTTTTACTCTCATTTATTCATTCCTCCTTTTTAGACTTGATGTGGGATTAAAGCTTTTACTTTATCAACTAAGTTTTCAGGAACATACTGGGCTTTCCTTCCCTGTCTTTTCCTTTTGCTTGATTTTTTTGTGTTATAGTGGGAAACGCCACCTTTCCAGTACTTTATTTTTCCCTTTGCTGTTACTTTAAACCTTTTTGCAGCTGTCTTATTTGTTTTCATTTTTACCTTAGCCATAATTAATCTATACCTCCTTTTTTTCATGCTTAATTTTGAGGGATTTAAGCAAAAATAGACAAAATAGTATAAAAAGAAATCAAACAATAATCAAATTTTTATAGAACGTTAACATAGCTTAGTTTATTGAAAATCAAAAAGGTAGATAATTATTT
>CAYTOE010000136.1:0-4558 GCA_964439255.1 uncultured Aquificales bacterium | reverse complement strand
CCTAAGAATTTAGGCAATACCAAAAGTTAGATAACTTAAAAACCGATTACGAAATTTTAGTTTAATAAATTGTTCCAATTTAAAATTTATTAATCAGCGCCTTGATATAACTTATAAAGGTTAGATTTTATAACACAGTATAAATAGCTGTAATTTATGGCAAATTGTATTTTTTAGCTTAAAATAATATAAACATTTATTTTCGGGAGTTTGTTTTGGCATACGAAGCTTTTGCAAGAAAGTACAGACCTAAAAAATTTGATGAAATAGTAGGTCAAGAAAGCATTGTAAAAACATTAAAAAACGCTATAGATTTGGATAGATTTTCCCACGCTTATATATTTTCAGGTTCGAGAGGGCTGGGAAAAACTACAACAGCAAGGATTTTAACAAAATGTCTTAACTGTGAAAAAGGTATTTCTTCCAATCCATGTGGAGAGTGTGAAAGCTGTTTAGAGATAGAAAAAGGCTCTTTTCCTGATATGTATGAAATAGACGCAGCATCAAACAGAGGTATAGATGATATAAGAGCTTTAAGGGAAAATGTTACATACGCACCTATAAAAGGAAGATATAAGGTTTATATAATAGATGAAGCCCATATGCTAACAAGGGAAGCTTTTAATGCTTTGCTCAAAACATTGGAAGAACCTCCACCACATAACATATTTATTCTTGCCACTACAGAGCTCCATAAAATCCCTGACACCATAAAATCAAGATGTCAAACATTCGTTTTTAAACCTCCATCTATAAAGCAGATACAGAGTTATTTAGAAAGGATTCTTAAACAGGAAAATGTTGAATATGATGAAAAAGCCCTATATCTTTTAGCCGAAGCAAGTTATGGTGGTTTGAGGGATGCAGCAAGCCTTTTAGACCAGGCTGTAACATTTGGTGGCGGAAGGGTTGATTTAAAATCTGTGGAAGAACTATTGGGCATAATCCCTCAAAAGATAATTAATAGATTTTTACAGCTACTGAAAGAAAAAGATATAAAAACTCTTATAAAAGGTATAGAAAAGTTAGAAAGTGATGGTTATGACCTGAATATATTATGGAAACAGGTCTTAGATAATATACATTCAGAGCTTGTTTCTGTTACTATTGAAGGAAAAGGTGAGATATTTTCTGAGGAAGATATTGAAAACCTCATATATATCCAGAATATATTCAGTAAAGCCTATACTGATGCAAAAACATTTTATAACCCTAAGCATATTTATGAGCTTGCGATTTTAAAACTTAAATACATTAAAAATCTTGTCTCAATAAAAGAAATATTACAGGGAAATGTAAAAGTTTTTACAGAGGAAAAAAAAGAAAAAAAAGTTGAAACAGATAAAAAAGAAGACAGTTTTGATATTAAAAGTGCTATTCAAAAAGCAGGAAAAGAAGCTGGAGGAATAGTATCTGCCGCCTTAAAAAAAGCCAATATAAAGGAAACAGAAGAAGGTTTTATTATACTTATAGATGCTACTCTTACAGATGTAATTAATCAGAAAATAGATATAATATCAAAATACTTTCCAAAACCTGTTAAAGTGGAAGGAATACAGATTAAAAAAGAAAAAAAACAGAAAAAAAGAGATGAAGCTGTAGATAAAGTTTTAGACCTTTTTAAAGGAAAAATAATTACATATAAGGAGGAATAGATGTTTAATTTTGGAAATTTAGGAGAAATGATGAAACAGCTAAAAAATATGCAGGAAAATATGGAAAAAGCAAAAGAAGAGCTTAGAAATGAAAAGATTGTTGTTGAGGTAGGTGGTGGAATGGTGAAACTGACAACAAACGGTCTTGGTGAAGTAATAGACCTTGAGATAGATAAAAGTATGCTTTCTCCTGATAACTATGAGGTTTTAAAAGAACTAATTATATCTGCTATAAATGAAAGCAATGCAAGAACAAAAGAAATTTTAGCTGAAAAAATGGCTCAGGCAACAGGACTTCCAACAAATCTTCCGGGAATTGGGAATTTATTCTGATGGAATTGGAAATAATCCCTAAAATTCTTGAAGAGGCGGTTGAGGAAATATCCCAATTTCCAGGTTATGGAGAAAAGTCTGCCAGAAACTTTATACTTAATCTGCTAAATATGCCAAGAGGAGAAGCTTTTACAGTCTTGAAAACCCTTTACGATGTCCTTGATAAAGTACATCCCTGTAAAGAATGTGGTCTTTACACAGACAAAGAACTGTGTGAAGTATGTTCATCGGAAGAAAGGGATAGATCTGTTATATGTGTTGTTGAAGAGAGTTTTGATGCTTATGCAATAGAGAAAACAGGTAAGTACAAAGGTCTATACCATGTTTTAGGGGGAAGGCTTTCCCCCCTTGAAGGTATTACACCTGACCAGTTGAATATAGATTCTTTGATTAAAAGAATAGAAAAAGAACCTGTAAAAGAGGTTCTCCTTGCAACAAATCCAACAGTTGAAGGTGAAGCAACAGTGTCTTATATATACAATCTCCTTAAGGACAAAGAAATAACAATAACAAGAATAGCCTATGGACTTCCATTTGGAGCATCCCTTGAAAATGCAGACGATTTCACAATAGCAAAAGCTCTTGAACATAAAACAAAAATCTAAAAACCTCCTCTTTTTTTAAAAATCTTAGCAAGGATTTTTGCTACAGCAACATAAAGATTTTCAGGTATAAAATCCCCCACTTCACAGCTTGAGTATAAACTCCTTGCAAGAGGTGGGTCTTCAACTATAGGAATATTGTTTTCTTTTGCTATTTCCTTTATTTTCTCAGCTATAT
The DNA here is from genome assembly GCA_964439255.1 of uncultured Aquificales bacterium. Taxonomy (GTDB): domain Bacteria; phylum Aquificota; class Aquificia; order Aquificales; family Hydrogenothermaceae; genus JAADDV01. The sequence continues at coordinate 1,790 of CAYTOE010000136.1, read as the reverse complement.
TGTTTTTCCCTTTTGCTATTACTTTAGGTGCTGCCATTTCTCCTCTTTTATACTGGAGAGCAACAGCGTAGTGCTCCGGGTTTGTTATAACAACATCTGCTTTAGGAACTTCTGCCATCATTCTCATCATGGCAAGCTCACGCTGTTTCTTTCTTATTGCAGCTTTTATTTGAGGATTCCCTTCATAAAGTTTTCTTTCCTCTTTTATCTCTTCTTTACTCATTTTTATATTCTCTTCATATTCCCAGCGTCTGTAGAGAAAATCTATTACAGCTATAGGAACAGATATAAGCGTAAAAGACAGAAGAAGAACAAACATATATTTAAAAAGAAAATGTACTTCATCACCTAAAGGAATAAAAGACATTGAAAAGGTCTGGGAAATCATATTTTTTACAAGGAAAAATGCAACAGCAGAAGCAAATGAAAGCTTTAAAAGATTTCTTACAAGCTCAAATCCTGTTTTTAAAGATACAAGCCTGCCAAGTCCCGATATAACATTTAAACGGTTTAATTTTGGTACAAGGGGCTTCAATGTTAGAAGAAAACCAAACTGCGCCACATTTGAAGCTACGCCAGCTATTATTAAAAGAAGAAAAACAGGTGCAATAAGAATAATAAAGATTTTTACAGTATCGTATATAAAAACCGTGTTTATTTCAGGGATTTTATAAAAAACATCAGCGAATGTATATCTGAAGTATCTGTACAGGTTAGAATATGCATAGGGAATATAAAAAAACATCATCAGAAAAACTGTAAGCAGTGAAACAGCTATAGGTATATCCATACTACGGGGAACTTGCCCTTCTTCTCTCGCTTTTTGCCGTCTTCGAGGTGTGGCCTTTTCCGTTTTGCTTGGATCTTTAGCCATTTTAAAGCCCTCTTTTTAATAAAATCATAGGGTCAACTTTAATGTCATTTATATAAACACCAAAATGCAGGTGTGGTGCTGTTGACCTACCTGTTGAACCAACTTTACCTATTATCTCCCCGATTTTAACGAAATCTCCTTCTCTGACATCTATTTCTGAAAGATGAGCATAAAGGGTGTAGAGCCCAAGTCCATGGTTTATAACAACAGTTTTGCCTGTAAAAAACATATCTTTTGCTATTACAACTATTCCTGAAAGAGCTGAGTAAACAGGTTCACCTTTTTTTCCTTCAAAATCAGTTCCCCAATGAATGGAACGCTTCTTTCCGTTTATTATCCTTTTTGCACCAAAAGGCGTTGATACAACAAGTTTTCTTAAAGGTTTATGTAAACGATTTTCCTTAAATAGCTTTTCTGTATATTTTTTAAACGTTTTTCTTAGAAGTATATTTTCTTTCCTTATTCTTTTGAGAACTGATTTTGTGATTTTTCTTTCTCTTACGGTAATTCTTGAAATTCTATACTTTTTATGAATAATTTTCAGTCTTTTGCTAAAGATAACTTTTCCATTTTTTTTCAGATACAGGGAGATGTATTTACCTTTAACAAAAAGTGGAATTCTAAAAAATACCTCTTTATCTACAACAGGAAACTCCCAGCGCCCAAATCGGTTTTTTAAAACAACAGAATATCTTTTCTTCTCGTCATAACCTTTTATTAGAACTTTTCCTAAATCTCCTGTAAAAAAATAGTTTTTTTCTACTTTTATACTTTCCCCTTTAGCTACAAGAATAAAAATAAAAAATAGAATCAGTACATTCCTAAACATATTAAAACAACTTCCTGTAAAAAGATGTGTATAAAATTTCCAATTTTTCCAGTTTTTTGTAAGCTTCAGGAATAAATTCTATCAAAT
>CAYTOE010000135.1:0-4574 GCA_964439255.1 uncultured Aquificales bacterium | reverse complement strand
TTTTCTATTGAAGAAATTATCGGACAGTTTAAAATTGAACCTTTACTTGGACATTGGTTTATTTAAAATATCCAGATTCTGTTCTTAACGGTTTTGGAAGTAAACCTAACTTTTCATAATATCTTATCGTTTCAGGATTAACCCCCGACGTTTTCGCAAGCTGTCCTCTGGTTAAGTTTGCCATAATGTTTAATTTAATAGATTTTAAAATGAAAACAATTCATTCTTTTTTAATAGTTTCAAACAATTTTAACAACCCTGAAATAATATCTATTGGCTCTGGAGGGCAACCTTTTATCCATATATCAACAGGAAGTTTGTCCTGAATACCGTCCATTATTGCATAACTGCCTTTGAAGACTCCTCCGTCTAAAACACAGTCTCCGACAGCTATAACAAATTTTGGCTTTGGAACATTCTCATAAGCTTTCATTACAGCTTTATACATGTTCCTTGTTAAACATCCTGTTATCATAATCGCATCTGCATGTTTAGGTGATGCTACAAATTTAACTCCGAATCTTTCTATGTCGTAATACGGATTTGAAAGGGCAGAAATTTCATACTCACAGGCATTACATGAACCGCTGTCAACTTCCCTTATTGCAAAGCTTCCCTGAAAATATTTATCTATTTTTTCTTTTAGCTGTTTTCCTAAAATCTCAATATTTTCATCTCTAACTTCTATTTTTTCTGTTTTTATTCCTTCCTTCAGTCTTGTTTTTAATATCTCAAACATTTTTCCACCTCATAAATCATTTCCTGCGTAGGATAGATTTAGACTTTTATTTACAAGAGGAAAATCTGCAATTATATCTCCTAAAACTGCAAACTGAATTGTTTGCCAGTTGTGAAATGATGGGTCTCTTACTTTCCACCTAAATATTTTTCCGTTCTCATCTGTATGAACATAATGTATTACATCTCCTCTCTGTCCCTCTGCGTATCCAAGTGCCCAGCTGTTTGGTTGTACAGGATTAGGTTTGATTTTAATTTCCCCCTCAGGCAGATTTGCAAGACATTGCCTTATTATGCTTATGCTTTCTTCAATATCTGACAGTCTAACTTTTAATCTTGCGTAAACATCTCCTTCTTTAAACAGTTCACTTTTAAATCTGAGTTTATCGTATATAAGATAAGGATGTTCTTTTCTGATATCAGAGGATAGACCTGAAGCCCTTGCCGTATAACCTACGGCTGAAAGGTCTTTGACTGTTTCATATTTTATTCTTCCTGTATTTTCCAGTCTTTCAAGTATTGTTGCTGAGTTTTCAAGAATTTTTCTATATTTTTTGTATTTTTCTTCTATTTCATTGAGTTTTGTTTTTAAGAGGGCTATTTTCTCATTATCAAGGTCTGTATTTACTCCTCCGATTGTTAAAACATTTTTGTTAAATCTACTACCTGAAAGCTGTTTATTCAGTCTCATTATTTCTTCCTTAAGAATAAAAACTCCTTGTGCCCCAAAGGTGTAGCCCACATCCTGAAATATCCATGCAAAATCATTTATGTTGCACATTAGCCTTTCAAGTTCTGCGAAGATAACCCTTAAATATTTAGCCCTTTCCGGAATTTCTGTCTTTGATAGCTTTTCAATAGCCTGAACATAGGCGAGTGTATGAGCAAAACTATGATCTCCTGATATTTTATCTGTAAATTTTAAAATCTCCTCAGGCTCTTTTCCCTCTCCAAGTTTTTCTATTCCCCTGTGTTTCCAAAAATGTCTTATTTCAAGCTGAAGAATAGGCTCTCCTGCGAGATGAAATCTGAAATGTCCAGGTTCAATAATTCCTGCGTGAATTGGTCCAACAAGTATATTAAAAACTCCTTCTCCTTCAACTTTTTTGTATTTGTAATCCCCATACTTTTTAAAATCCGGTCTTTTATTCCATAGATAATCTTTTCTTAAGGGAAATTCGTCCTGTGGAAAGTTTTCAGGGTATTTCATTAAAGGTCTTGGGTCTGGATGGTACTGTGGTTCAAGGCCAAACATATCTTTTATTTCTCTTTCATACCAGCTTAAAGCGGGAATGTTATTGGAAAGGGAAGGAAATCTTTCCTTTACATCTATTTTTAGGACAAAGAACACATTTTTCTTATGGTAAGAATATATGTATTTTATTCTGAAAACTCCGTCTTTTTTCCTTTCATCAGTGCATACAACTGTTGCAAGTTCACAGTCAAGGTCTCTAAAAAGATAAATGGAAATAGGAGCAAGATTATGGGTTTTAAACTTTATTACAACTTCATTTTCTCTATTTAAAAATATGTCATCTATTTTGTCTTTTATAGGATATAAAAGCTCCCAGACTTCCTCTTTTTTCATTTTGCTTCCCCTAATATCTGACTTATTTTTTCAAAAAGCAGATTTATTTTTTCCGGTATATAAAAACCAAGTGTTAAGGATATTAACAGTAAAATTCCTATTGGAAATAACATTAGAAAGCTTTCTCTTTGTTTTTCTTTTTTTGCCTCTCCCATAAGCATATGTGAAAAGTGATAGATAAATCCTGCAAAAATCATTATAAGAAAGAAAATAACAAGGATTGTCTGCCAGATAAAACCTTCTTTTATTCCTGCAATGACAATTAAGAATTCACTTGAAAAAATATTAAAAGGTGGTGTTCCTGTTATCGCAAGAACACCAACAGCTATAAAAAATGCTGTTGCAGGCATTATTTTAAATAGTCCTCTTATTTCAAAAATATTTTTAGTATGTAAAGAAGTTAAAACAGAACCGACAGAGAAAAACATCAACCCTTTCACAAAAGCATGGTTTAAAAGATGAAAAATTCCGGCAAATATGCCTAATTTTGAGTTTATCCCGAAAGCAAAGGCTATCAATCCCATATGTTCCATAGTTGAGTAAGCAAGAAGCCTTTTATAATCAACCTGTTTTATTATGAAAATAGCAGAGGCAAAAACGGTCAAAATTCCAAAAAGCATTAAAAGATTTGCTCCAAAATCTCCAATTCCAACTCTGTTTAAAACAGCATCTACTCTAATTATTGCGTAAAATGCACAGTTTAAAAGAACACCGGACATTAAGGCACTAATTGGTGTTGGAGCTTGAGAGTGGGCATCTGGAAGCCAGAAATGAAGCGGAAAAAGCCCCATTTTTGTCCCAAATCCAATCAGAACAAATATAAATGCTATTTTCAAAAGGAATGGATTTATACTTTTAGAAACAGATATAATTTCAGTCCAGTTTAAAGCATTAAGTTCATGCCCAAGCTGATGGTAAACAGTGAAATAAAGAATGATAATTCCAAAAAGGGCAAAAGCTATTCCCACTGAGCAAAGAATTATATACTTCCATCCTGCTTCGACAGCTTCCCTATTTCTGTAAAAACTAATTAAAAATGCTGTTGCAAGTGTCGTTCCTTCTATTGCAATCCATAGGACGCCAAGATTGTTTGAAAGAGAAACAATAAGCATGGCAAGTATGAAAGCATTCATCCAGAAGTAAAACTCTCTAACTTTTCTTTCAGAAAGCCCATGTTTTATTTCTCTTTTCATATAATCTATAGAGTAGATAGCGGTTAAAAATGAAAGGACAGTAATAACAATGAGGAGTATTCCGTTTAAAGCATCAAGAAAGAGTAAATTATTCAGCTCAAAAATAATTCCTTCTTCTAATACTTTATCTATCAATACAAATGCAAGAAGCATATTGATAAACGTTACAAGAACATGAAAAGAATAAGTTATCCTTAAAGGGACAAAATAAGAGATGATAGTCCATAAAAGCTGGATACTTAGAATTCCTGTCATTTCTCCTCGCCTTCTTTATTTTCTGTTTGATACCATTTTTTATCCCTTTCATCCACAATAGTGTTATTTTTAGACCAGTAAACCATTAACCAAATAATTATTCCAAACATCAATCCAAAAACTACAATTGCAAGCCAAAGCTCTGTTGTTTCACTCATCTCTTTACTCCTTAAGAGTTGTTAGTCGGGCAGTATCGATATCCTTGAGAGTTGCCCTTATTTGATAAACAAGAATTCCAGCCATTAAAGCCCCAACAAATACATCAAAAAATACACCTATTTCAACAATGAGAGGCATTCCTTTTGTTATTGATGTTCCTGCAAGCATAATTCCATTCTCAAGTGTTAAAAATCCAATAATCTGTGTAACAGCTTTCTTTCTTGAAATCATAATAAAAGCTCCAATCAGGATAACTCCAATAGAAATAGGGAAAATCTCTTTTGCTACAACCTCACCGCTTATATGGACTTTTTGTGTTATAAAAAATGCAAATAAAACAAGAATTCCTGTAATAAGAAGTGAATAATTGATATTTATAAAAGGCTCTATCTCTCTTTTTACACCAACTTTGTTTATAAGTTTTATGAGAAGAAAAGGAATAAGAAAAACCTTTATGGCAGCTGTCAAAAATGCAGTGATATATAGGTCTGCAAATCCTGAATAAATAGCAATTGAAAAAATAGAGATACTTAAAAATAAGGATTGGAATGCATAAGTTTTTACGGAAAAGAACAGCCTATCACTTGCAATCTGTAAAATAGCAAAAACAAGGACAAATGCTCCAACAAGCTCAATAAATT
>CAYTOE010000134.1:0-4628 GCA_964439255.1 uncultured Aquificales bacterium | reverse complement strand
TCTTCGCTTCCCAAAATGACATCTAAACTGAGATAGATTTCCTTTTCCAATCTTTCCCCATAAAGTTTATGTAAACAAATATATTATAACAATTAAAGAACTCTTCTTTTTGCTGGTATAATTTCAAAAACCAGTCAGGAGGAAGTCATGGGATTTAAACCTGTTGATGTATCAAATAAATTTGAAACTATAAGAACCGCAAAAGCAGAAGGGAAAATATATCTAAGCCCTGAAAGCGTAGAAATGATAAAAAAAGGAGAAGTACCTAAAGGGGATGTATTGCTTGCATCCCAGATGGCAGGTTTACTTGGTGCAAAAAGAACACCTGATATCCTACCTTTCTGTCATAACATAATGATTGATCATGTTGTTGTTGATGCACAACTTCAGGAAGATGGAGTTTACGTTACTGCTGATGTTAAATGTGTTGGTAGAACAGGTGTTGAAATGGAAGCATTAACGGCTGTATCAGCAGCACTTTTAAATGTCTATGACATGTTAAAGGCTTTTGATAAAAATATGGTTATAGGAGATATTAAACTTGTTTCAAAAAGAGGTGGTAAATCAGATTACGCAGAAGATTTATCAGGTTTACAGTGTGCTGTAATAACTCTATCAGATACCTGTGCCAGAGGTGAAGCTGAAGACAGAAGTGGAAAAACAGCTATAAATATTATTGAAGATGAGTTTGGGGGTAGTGTTGTTCATTATGAGATACTCCCAGACGAAAAACAGCTCCTTGCCGAAAAACTTAAAGAGTTAGAAGGAAAAGTAAATGTTATTTTTACAACAGGTGGAACAGGTTTTAGTGAAAGAGATACAACTCCAGAGGCAACAAGAGAAGTAATCAGAACAGAAATGATAGGTTTTTCTGAAGCTATGAGAATTGTTGGCATAAAGTTCACTCCAAAATCTCTTTTATCAAGGGGTGTATGTGGAATTATAGGAAAAGACACATTAATAATAAACCTTCCTGGAAGCACAGGTGGAGTTAAAGATAATATAAGAATGATAGCACCTTTAATAAAACATGCAATAAGAATGGCAAGGGGAGAGAAGAAGCACTAAAGGTGCTTCTCTCCTTTATGAAAGTTTTTCCTCCCAGAATTTTATCTGTTCGAGTATTCTTTCTTTTGCTGTACCACCATAAGATTTTCTTGCATCTGCAACGTAATAGGGATTCAGTATTTTTAATGCTTCTTCATCAAAAAGGTCAGAAAATATTTTTAGTTCTTCAAGGGTAATATCCTCCAGATTTCTCCCTTCTTTTGTAAGATAAGCAACTATCTGACCTACAACGTGATGAGCCTGTCTAAAAGGCATCCCCTTTCTTACAAGGTAATTTGCAAGGTCTGTTGCAAGTGCAAAGCCACCTGCAGCCTTTTCCATAATTTCTTTTCTTGGTTTCAATCCTTCTACTATTTTTGTCATCCCAATTATTGAGCCTTTTAGGGTTTTCACTGCGTCAAAAATAGGTTCCTTATCTTCCTGAAGGTCTCTGTTGTAAGCCATTGGAAGGCCTTTTACCACAGTTAACAGGGCTATTAAATCTCCATAAACCCTTCCTGTCTTTCCCCTTATAAGCTCTAAAACGTCAGGGTTTTTCTTTTGGGGCATTATTGAAGAACCAGTTGTTAACTTATCTGGAAGCTCTACAAATGAAAACTCAGTTGAATTCCATATAATAAAGTCTTCAGACTGTCTTGATAGGTTTGACATACATATCGCAGCATCAGAAAGAAATTCAATTATGGCATCCCTCGATGCTGTTGCGTCAAGGGAATTTCTCATTAGCTGTGAGAATCCAAGCTCCTTTGCAGTCATTTTCCTGTCTATTGGGAAATCAACACCTGCAAGGGCACCACTTCCAAGGGGCATCTGATCTACCCTTTTAAGTGTATCTGTAAATCTTTCCTCATCTCTGTTGTACATTTCAAGATATGCAAGGAAATAATGAGCCATTCTTATCGGTTGTGCCCTTTGGAGATGGGTATATGCTGGCATTATAATGTCAACAGTTTCCTTTGCTTTTTTCAAAAGTGATTTTTTCAGGTCTCTAAGAAGGTGGATTATATCCTGAATTTGTTCCTTTAGATATAGCCTGAAAGCTGTTATTACCTGGTCATTTCTGCTTCTACCTGTGTGGAGTTTTCCACCTACACTTCCAATTTTATCAATAAGTGCTTTTTCTATGTTCATATGAACATCTTCAAGCTCTTTTTTCCACTGGAATTTACCTTCTTTTATCTCCTTTTCAATCTCTTTAAGACCTTTTATTATCTTTTCTGCATCCTCTTCTGGAATTATTCCCATCTTCCCAAGCATTCTTGCGTGAGCGATACTCCCTTTTATATCGTAAAGGGCAAGTTCTTTATCAAAAGAAACGCTTTCTGTAAATTCTTCAACAAAAGCATCTGTACTCTCTGAGAATCTTCCACCCCAGAGTTTTTTTTCTTCCATATGTTTACCCCACTTAGATATTTTGAATCTTTATTCTAAAACAAATTTTTTTTGAATGATAAAATATTTTTAATCAAATATATCTCAGGAGAGGTAAATGTTAATAAAGTTTTTTATTAAACCAAGAAAAGGTATTTTAGACCCTCAGGGAAGAGCTGTAGCAGAAAATTTGAGGAGCCTTGGTTTTTCAGATGTTAAAGATGTTAAGGTTGGTAAGTATATAGAAGTGTATGTTGATGGAAACGATAGGGAAAAGGCTATTGAAGAGGCTAAAGAGATGGCAAAAAAAGCCCTTGTAAATGAAATTATCGAAGATTACGAATTTGAAGTTGTGGAGGATTAAATGAAGTTTGGGATTGCTGTATATCCAGGTTCCAACTGTGATTATGACACATATAGGGTAATAAGAGATGTTTTTGGTAAAAATCCTGAGTTTATAGATTACAGAAGAACAGATATAGATGATTTTGACTGTATAATCCTTCCAGGAGGTTTCTCTTTTGGAGATTACCTGAGACCTGGAACATTATCTGCCCATACACCACTAACAAGAGCTTTAAAAGATTTTTCAGATAGAGGAAGACTTATTTTAGGAATATGTAATGGTTTTCAGATTCTGACAGAAGCACACCTGCTTCCAGGGGCATTGATACCCAATATACATGGAAAATTTGTCTGTAAACACCAGTATTTAAGGATTGAAAACACTGAAACACCTTTTACAAATAGATGTAAAGAAAAACAGGTACTAAAAATTCCGATAGCTCACCATGATGGAAATTACTTTGTCGATAATGAAACCCTGAAAAAAATGGAAGACAAAGGTCAGATTTTAGTTAGATATTGTGATAAAGATGGAAATATAACAGAAGATGCAAACCCAAACGGCTCTATTAATAATATTGCCGGCGTTATGAATGAAAAAGGAAATGTGTTCGGTCTTATGCCTCATCCTGAAAGAGCTTCTGAATCAATTCTTGGAACAGAAGATGGAAAGTATATCCTTGAATCAATAATAAATTATCTCTCTTAAAAATAAAAAAGCCCCTCTAAGAGGGGCTTTTTTTTACTGTTGTTGCTGCTGCTGTTGAGCTGGTGATGCAACACCAACAGGAACAGCTTTTTTGGATAAGTAAAGTTTGTAAATAAGGTCAACGAATATAAGTACAGCTCCACCAAGAATTAGAGCGTCAGGTATAATTCTTACCCACATCCAGAATCCAAGCCCTTCAAGAACTTCTCTTGTTCTCGCAGCCCAGTATCCGTAGTTATAAGCCCATTCCATCTGCTTTTCACCTATAATAAGAACAGGGAATGCAAACAGTAATATGCCGGCTGTTAACACCCAAAAAGCAAGAGTAGAAATTTTTTCATCCCAATGTAAGTTTTTCGCAAGGGCATTTGCTCTTGTTATAAAGTATAGGAATGCTATAGAGATGTATCCAAATGCTCCTAATAGAGCGATATGACCATGTGCCATTCCAAAATATGTTCCATGCTCATAGTAGTTAACTATTGGAAGGTTTATAAGCATTCCATAAAATCCAGCACCAATCCAGTTTAGGAAGGCTGAACCAGAAAGCCAGAGGAATGTCATTCTAAATGGGAATGCTTGACCAAGTTTTTTGATATGTAAGTACTCTTTTGTAGCTTCAATCATAAGAATTACAAGAGGTAATGGTTCAAGAGATGATAAAACACCTCCCCATGCAAGCCAGAATTCATTTTCACCCATCCAGAAGTAGTGGTGTCCTGTTCCTATAGTTCCAGCTGCAACGATAAGGAAAGCTTCAAAGAACATCATGATTGTTGCAAACCTTGCACTAACAAGACCAAGAGCAACTGTTATGAAAGCAAGTGTACCAGCTGCGAAAAGCTCAAATGTATTTTCAACCCATAGATGAACAACCCACCATCTGAAGTAGTCATCTATTGTGAAGTTTGGCATTACTTTTTGCAGTGGAGCCATTCCAGCCATATAAAGTGTAGCTATTGCAAAAGCTGACCATATCATCATTTGAAGAGGTGGTGTTACTTTCTCAGCCTGTCTCACAGTGAAGAACACTATCGCAAACCACAATACAAGACCAACAACAAGACCTATATCCCATAGCCTTCCAAGTTCAAGGAATTCTCTACCTTCTGAACCAAGCCAGAACCAGAGACTT
>CAYTOE010000133.1:0-4663 GCA_964439255.1 uncultured Aquificales bacterium | reverse complement strand
AGATTTTGATTTAGAGTTAGTTGAAGAGTTTTTTAAATCGCTTGTATTTAACTTTGCACATTTTCTTTTTTTGCTTCAGCTGTAACCATTAAAACAGGAAGGTCTTTTAGTTCAGGGTCTTTTCTTATCTCCTGAACAAGCTCTAATCCTGTCATATTTGGCATATTCCAGTCTGTTATAACAAAATCAAAATCCTGAGATTTCAGCTTTTGAAAGGCAACCTTTCCATCTTCTGCTTCTTCTATATTTTTGTAACCAAGCTGGTTCAGTAAACCCTTAATAATTCTTCTCATGGTTGCCATATCATCAACAACCAAAATCCTTATACCTGTGTCTGGTAATGCCATTTAACTCTCCTCCTGCTATTTTTTTATCGCATATTTATGAACAAGTTTTATTAAATCCGGTGCATCAAACTTAACAAGATGGGCATCTGCATTAACAAATTTGGCTTTGTCAACTGTTGCTTTATCACTTAAGGAAGTGTTTATTATTACAGGTATTTTTGAAAATACAGGATGCTCTTTTACCTTTCTTGTGAATGTGAGGCCGTCCATACCCGGCATTTCTATATCGGATATGATAAGCTGGAAGAAATCTGTAATATCTTTTCCTTCTTTTTTTGCTTCCTGAAGGGTTTTTTCAAGAATTTCAAGGGCTTCAATACCATTTGTAGCTTCTACAACCTTATGACCATCCTTTGTAAGAATTCCTTTTATTATTTTTCTTGCAACAGGGGAATCATCAAGTATCAGTATTTTAAAATGACCGTGTCTTTCTATATCTTCTTTTACCTCTTCATCTATGCCGAATATCTTTATCATTCCAAGCTCATCTAATATTCCTTCAAAATCAAGGAGTAAAAGTAGATTTCCATCTTCTATCTCAATAACACCAACTATTTTTCCTCCGAGTCTCTCTTCAATAGAAGGTGGAGGTTTTTTTATATCACCCCACTTTATCCTTCTTATTCTTTTTGCATCATGGACAATAACACCTACTATTTCCCTCAAAAACTCCATAACGATAACGTATCTTCCTGCACCTTCAGGCTCTTTTATTTTCATCCATTTTGCAAGGTTAACTATAGGAACAACTTCTCCTCTTATTTTTGCTATCCCTTCTACTTCTGGAGGGGAACCGGGAGATTTAACAATTTTTTCAGGTCTTTTTATTACTTCTCTTACTTTTGCAACATTAACACCCAATACCCATTCATACGTCTCATCGTTGTCAAGGAGTTCGTACATTCTGAAATCTATTATCTCAAGCTCATTTGCCCCTGTTTCTAAAATCTTAGGCAGTAAATCTTTCTTTGGCATAAAATCCTCCAGAAGTTATACATTATCGGCTTTAAAAACCTTTTTTATATTTAAAATTGTTAAAAGTTCTCTTTCTCCGTCTTCTTTAGATACCATAACAACACCTTCTAAAAACTCAGGGTCTATTCCTATAGAGTTCATTGGTGGTGGTTGGATTTCATCAGGGTTTATATTTAATGCTCCTTCTACCTTATCAACTAAAAGACCAACATCTCCAAAATCTGTTTCAACAACGATAATCGTATTTCTTGTGGGAGTTGATATTTCCGGTATGCCTAACTTTTTTTTCAGTGTTACAACAGGAATAATATTTCCCCTGAGATTCATAACACCTAATATGTAGTTTTTTGTTTTTGGAACAGGTGTTATATCCATATCTATTGTTATTTTTATAACATTAGTGATATCAATACCTATAAGTTCATCATTCATCCTGAATGTTATAAGCCTTTTTTCTATAGATTCTTCCTGTTCTATTTCCCTGAGACCGAGAACTTCCAAGTTTTCCATTACAGAACTCCTACAAGCTGGGTTTTCTTATCATTTATTAAAGAATTTGTGTCAACAATGAGGACAACTTTACCATCTCCTGTAATTGTAGCGCCTGCTATTCCCTGAACGTCTTCAAGGAGCTTTCCGAGGGGTTTTATTACAATTTCTTCTTCTCCATAAAGCTCATCTATAGAGATTGCTATATTTTTTTCTCCTACTCTAACTATTACAATAAACTCCTTATCAGATGTATCTTCTATATCAAAAAGCTCACTAAGGCTAAACAGGAGAAATACTTCATCTCTGAGCATAAAAGATTTGAAATTTCCAACTTTCTTAACATTTTCCGGGTCGTATTTAACAATTTCAACCACAGAATAAAGAGGGATAGCAAATATTCTGTTGTTTGCACCTACCATAAGGGTTCTGATAATGGCAACTGTGAGAGGAAGCTTCATTATAAATTTTGAGCCTTTTCCTTTCTCACTTTCTACCTCTATACTACCTCTGAGGTTGTGTATTGTTGAAGCAACAACATCCATTCCAACACCACGTCCAGAAACCTCACTTACCTGGTCTGCTGTTGAAAATCCTGGCATAAAAAGAAGTTCAAAAGCCTCTTTATCCTGCATATTTTCAGCCTGTTCAGGGGTTATAAGCCCTTTTTCAACAGCCTTTTTCTTTACCTTTTCTACATCAATACCTTTTCCATCATCCTCAATTGAAATAATAATTCTGTCTCCTTCCTGAAATGCTGAAAGCTTTATTGTTCCTTCCTCTGGTTTTCCTGCTTTTATTCTTTCCTCAGGAGTTTCTATTCCGTGGTCAATAGCATTTCTTACAAGGTGTATTAAAGGGTCTTCAAGTTTATCAAGTATTGACCTGTCAATCTCTGTATCTTCTCCTTCAAGGACAAGATTTACTTTTTTATTCAGCTTTTTTGCCAGATCTCTGACTATCCTTGGAAACTTGCTGAATATTTTCTTAACTGGTTGCATACGGAGTTTCATAACAGCATCCTGAAGGTCACTTACAGTCCTGCTCATCCCTGTTATAGAGTCTATGAGCTCTTCAACTATCTCATTATCTCCATACTTTGGCTCAAGACTGGAGGCTAACTTAACAATTCTGTTTCTATCTAAAACAAGCTCACCAACAAGGTTCATCAATGTTTCAACTCTTTCAACATCAACCCTTATAACTTCTTCTTTCTTTTCAGTCTTTTTCTTTTTTGGTGCTTCTTTTTTTGTTTCTTTAGAAGGCTTTGTTTCCTGTTTTGGCTTTTCTTCTTTTTTTTCTGCAGTTTTTTCTTTTGGTTTTATAAGGTCTTTTACATCTTTTCCTTCAACTATTAGCTGCTCAAGTTTTTCTATAACATCCAAAGGTGGTCTTTCATCTGGGGGGAGGAGTATTATTTCTTCAAGGATTTCACCTAAATCTTTACCTTTGAACTGGAGAATCAGATTTTTTATATCTTCGTCAACACCTTCAATAAATTCAAAATCTTCTGTATCTTTATTTTCACTTTTTACTTCTGTTTTTGATTCTGATGAAACCTCTTTACCTTCCAAAATAGCTTTTAATCTTTCTATCAGGTCTTTTATCTCATCTTCATCAGGTATTTCATCACTTTCCTTGAGGGTTTCTATAGCTTCTTTTAGTTTATCCACCCCTTCAAAAATAACATCCATCATTTCAGGGGTAAGGGTCATTTCATCATTTCTGAGCTTGTTAAATATATCTTCTATTTTGTGGGCTATCTCTACAACTGTTGTTAGATTCAGAAAACCGGCACCACCTTTTAATGTGTGCATTCCCCTGAAGATTTTATTGAGAAGGTCTTTGTCTTCAGGGTTATTTTCAAGCTCTATTAAATCCTGGTCTAAGTTTGAGAGAATCTCTTCAGCTTCTATAAGAAACTCTTCTAAAATCTCTCTCATATCATCGCTGAACTCTATTTTCATAAGGAACCTCTCTTATATACCAAATTCATTTAGTATTTCATCTACATCATCCTGATTAACTTCCTTTTTCCACTCTAACTCTTCTAATTTCTTTCTTAATTCTTCTGATTTTTCTTTTGAGTCTGACTCTTTTATACCAAGTTCAAGAGCTAATTTAAGGATGTCTTTTTCAACATCTGATAAAAATTCAGAGATTTTTTTAAGCCTCTGGGCTAAAATATCCTGAAACTCTAATAAAGTTAATGTTTCTGTAAGATTTGATGATATAGTTTCTTCATTTTCTCTTAATCTTTGAATTTCCATACTGTATATATGCCCATTTAGAAGAGCTTTATTTTCTTCAAGAAGAGACAGGGCGTATGTGATATTTTCTATTATTTTTTTAGTAGATTCCTCGCTTTCCTGAATAGATTTATTGATATGTTTACTTACAATCGAAAAACCTTCTCTTTTTTCATTCAGGTCTGAAAAGTTAGATTTGAAATCCTCGATTTTTTGAATTAGTTCTTTTATTTCTTCTTTTAAATCTTCTTTCATGATTCACTCTCCCTGTAAAAATATTTTTATTATTTATCGTAGATAAATGTAAAAAAATTTAACAACCTCCCCTTCTAACCTGAAATTATTATAAAATAAATTTACATAATTTGGTCAAATTTGGAGTATAAATGACTGAAAGTATATTGAACAGCCTTATAGAGAAACTGAAAAAAGAAAGAGATTTAATAATACAGGCAATAAGCGATAAAAATAAGGTAAAAGAACTTGAAAATGTCATAAAAGAAAAAGAAAATCTGTTAAAAGAACTTGCCACTATTCCACCGGAAGAACTATCAAAGTATAAGGAAAAAGTGGAAGATATAAAAAAATTAAGTAAGATAAACA
>CAYTOE010000132.1:0-4681 GCA_964439255.1 uncultured Aquificales bacterium | reverse complement strand
CCTATCATAGTAGGAAATTCTTTTAAAGGAACCTGATTTGGTCCATCAGACAATGCTTTTTCTGGTTCTGGATGGGTTTCGAAGAAAAGGCCATCTACACCAACTGAAATGGCAGCTTTTGCGAGGGGATAAACAAATTCTCTCTGTCCTCCAGATGCCTTTCCCTGCCCTCCTGGAATTTGAACACTATGGGTTGCGTCGAATATTACAGGAGCAAACTGCCTCATAATAGGTAAGCTTCTAAAATCAACAACAAGATTGTTATATCCAAAAGAAACACCTCTCTCAGTCAGGTAAAACTTTTTTGCACCCCCAAATTTCAGCTTTTCTACAATATTTTTTGTATCCCATGGTGCAAGAAACTGTCCTTTTTTTACATTAACTTCTTTACCTGTTTTAGCTGCAGCAAGTATAAGGTCTGTTTGTCTGCACAGGAAAGCGGGTATCTGGATGATATCAACAACTTCTGAAACAGGTTCAGCCTGATAACTTTCATGTATGTCTGTCAGGACAGGAAGTTTAAACTCTTTTTTAATATCAGAAAGAATCTTTAATCCGTATTCAAGACCTTTCCCTCTAAAACTCTCATGGGAACTTCTGTTTGCTTTGTCAAAGGATGATTTAAAAACAAACCTTATATCTACGTATTTTTCCTGTAAATTTTTTATAACTTCTGCGACCTTAAAACATACATCTTTACTCTCTATAACACAAGGTCCAGCTATTACTGTGAATTTTTCCATCTTTCTTCCTTAAAAGTTTTTGAATATCAATAATAAAGGAAAAGAGAAATTTTTATCAACTTTTTTTTATAATTATTTGTTAACTGAAAAAGGTTTGAGGTTAAGTAATGAGAAAAAGAGCTTTGATTTCTGTATCAGACAAAAGGGGTATTGTGGATTTTGCCAAATCTCTAATCGATTTAGGATTTGAAATTATTTCGTCTTCTGGAACTGCAAAGGTTTTAAAGGAAAATGGTATTCCTGTTGTTGAGGTTTCCCAGATAACAGGTTTTCCAGAGATAATGGGAGGAAGAGTCAAAACACTTCATCCAAAAATCCACGGTGGTCTTCTTGCTGTCAGGGATAATCCTGACTATATGAAACAACTTGAGGAGCAAGGGATACAGCCAATCGATGTTGTTGCCATAAATCTGTATCCTTTTGAAGAAACGGTTAAAAGAGGAGCTGACTTAGATGAGATAATAGAAAATATAGATATTGGCGGTCCAGCTATGGTCAGGGCTTCAGCAAAAAATCATAAGTTTGTGACAATTATAGTAGACCCTGATGATTATGATTTTGTTATAGAGGAATTAAAAGAAAATGGGGAAACATCTTTAGAAACAAGGAGAAAATTGGCTTTAAAAGCTTTTAGACATACAGCTTTTTATGATAGTGTTATATCATCTGTTTTAAATGAAAAGTTTGATATAAATGAAAAATTTCCTTATGAGCTTTCTATTCCTGTAAGGAAAAAAACTTCTCTGAGATACGGGGAAAATCCACATCAAGAAGCATCTTTATATGTATCTCCAGTTGAGTATAACGGTTTTTCTATAAGTGAAAGTGAAGTTCTCCACGGAAAGGAGATGTCTTACAATAACTTTTTAGATGTAGAGGCTGCTGTTAATCTTGTTAAAGAGTTTGAAGAAACGGCATGTGTAATAGTTAAGCATAATAACCCATGTGGTGTAGCTATAGGCGAAACACAGGAAAAGGCATATAGAGAAGCCCTTTCAAGAGACCCGAAATCTGCATTTGGTGGTATAGTAGCCTTTAACAGACCTGTTAATATGGAAACTGCAAAGGCTCTTATTGAAATATTTTTGGAGGTTGTAGTTGCTCCTGATTTTGAAGAGGATGCATTTTCCTTTTTGATAGAAAAGAAGAAAAACCTTAGACTTGTGAAAGTAAGAAACTTTGATAAAAAACCTGTTGGTCTTGACTACAGAAGAATCAGTGGTGGTCTGCTTCTTCAGGATAGAGACCTTAAACTTTACAAAGATTGGAACATAGTTACAAAAAGAAAACCTACAGATAAAGAAGTGGAAGACCTTCTTTTTGCCTTAAAAGTAGTTAAACATGTCAAGTCAAACTCTGTTGTAATTGCAAAAAATAAGGCTACAGTAGGTATAGGACCGGGTCAAACATCAAGGGTTGATAGTCTTGAGACAGCTGTAAAAAAAGCAAAAGAGTTTGGTTTCTCAACAGATGGTGCTGTATTGGCTTCTGAAGCATTTTTCCCTTTTAGAGACAGTATTGATGAAGCTGCCAAACATGGTATAAGAGCCATTGTTCAGCCGGGAGGTTCAATAAGAGACCCTGAGGTTATTGAAGCAGCAGATGAACATGGTATAGCTATGATTTTTACAGGAATGAGACATTTTAAACATTAGTGGAAGAGGCTGCTAAAGGCAGCCTTTATATAATATCTACAATTTCCTCTTGAAACTTTCCATCTATCAGTTCCCAGCTTCTCCATCTTTCAGCTATTCCATCATTTACAGAAACAATTATGTACGACATATCAGGCTGAGCAAACATAAGGTCTGTCTGTGATGGTTTATCTGGATGGTCTGGATGGGAATGGTATATACCAACGATTAAAAGACCTTTTTCATCAGCATAATTCTCAACTTTTAAATAATCTTTTGGGTCTATCTCGAATCTATCGTTTGCTCTTTCTTTATTTTGATTTTCTACCTGAATAACCTCTGTACACTCCCTCAAATCATTCATATAATCGATACTACCAAGCATAAAACCGCATATCTCAAAAGGGTATCCCTTCTCAGCCTGCTTCTTTATCTCTTCAACAGCTTCTTTTTTAATTTTCAGCATTAAAAATCCCCCTTTTTTATTAGGAGCTTGTATATTTTGTTCTTTGAAATATTGTACATGTTAGAGATTTCCTTTGCTATCTGTTTTGTTTTTAAACCTTTATTTTTTAATTCCCTTGCTGTTTTTAGAATATTTTCAGTATCAATTTCTTTTTCTTTTTTTTCTGGGTGGCAAATAATAACAAATTCACCTTTTATCAGCTCTGCATTTTCTTTAAAAAAAGAATAAACGTCTCTGGCTTTTCCTTTTACTGTTTTTTCATGTATCTTTGTAAGTTCTTTTGCCACAAATATTTCACTATTAGTAAATTTTTCTGATAGTATTTCAAGGGTTTCTAAAAGTCTGTGGGGACTTTCGTACATTATAAATGTGAAACCTAAATTTATAAACTCTGATAGTTTTCTCTCTTTTGCCTGTTTTTTGTGCGGCAAAAAACCTACAAACAGGAATTTATCAGAGGGAAGACCAGATACTGATAGTGCTGCAGCACCTGCAAATGCACCTGGAACAGGACTTACTTTAAACCCATTTGCCAATGCTTTTTTGACAACCCTATAACCTGGGTCTGATATACAGGGTGTACCTGCATCAGAAACAAGAGCTACATCATCTTTTTCAAGTATCTTTATTATTTTTTCTGCAGCTTCCTCTTCATTATGCTCATGGTATGGAATGAGTTTTTTTCCTTCTATACCATAATGGCTGAGGAGTTTTTTTGTTACTCTTGTATCTTCACAGGCTATAAAATTCACACTTTTCAGGGTTTCAATAGCCCTAAAAGTAATGTCTTTAAGGTTTCCTATTGGTGTTGCAACAACAAAAAGGGTTCCCATCTATTTTATATTTCCCACGTCCTTAAAGTACTGGAATACTCCATTTTTATAAACAGCAACTTTTCCCGGAATTAAGCTTTCCACATTTACATTTGATAAGCTTTTTTGGAGAAAAAGAAATTTTTTCTTCGAAAAAGGGGGTATTGAAGAGTTTTTTAACACTTTAACAGTTTTGTTCCCTTTAACAAGTTTAATATCTACATTTTTTATATAAAGGGGTGTTTTATTTATAAGTGATATGTATCCCGTTAAAATTTTTTTGCCATTTTCTATCTCAAGAATATAACCTGATTTCCAGTTTAGACCTCTTACAGGGTAAACGAGTCTGAATTTTTCTGTTTTTGCCTCTTTTGCTGAAACTTTAAAGGTTATTTTTGGTGAAAATAGCTCATTCCAATTTAGATGTGATGATAGTTTAGAAGGGAATTTAGGTAATGTTGTAACAACATAACCTTTTTTTGTATCTAACATAATCTGTTGATTTTTTATTTCTACAACCTCACCCCTTATAAATCTACCTTCACCTTCAATAGATATAACCTGACCTTTCAATACATCTTTCCAGTCTTTGTTGTTACCTTCTATTATGAGATTTTTTATGTTTAATTTGTCATTTTTAATGACAAGTCCTTCTGTTATAGCAACTGGAAGGAGAGTTATAGGACCTATCACATTTTCACCTTCAGCTACCATAAATTCTTCTTCCTGAATGTATGTTGATAGACCTTTTTCTTTTAAAAGCAGTTCATTTGAAAAAGCAAAAGATGTTAAACAAAGTAAGCCTGCTAAAACTTTTCTCATCTTTCCTCCTATATCTCTATATCGTATTTTTTTAAGTCTGGGAAAAGGAAGTTTTCTTCTTCTACAAAATGGTCTTTCAGTATAGTAAAAAGCTGATTCGCAAATTTTTTTACTTTTGCTTCTGTAGATTTTCCTTTTTTGTATTCCTCTAAGGTAGCTTCTAAGTCTTCAATAGCTTCTCTCAACGTGTTATGACCAAATACT
>CAYTOE010000131.1:0-4698 GCA_964439255.1 uncultured Aquificales bacterium | reverse complement strand
CAACTGCGTATAAAAGAACATTTCCAAGTCCTGAGGAGTTTGGTCCCATAATAGGAACAATTCCTTCTGGTAGTTTACTTTGGGCTTCTGGAAGTTTTTCCATTACAAGTCTTCTATCAAAATAAATATCAGAACCATCTTTAAAAAATATTGCTACATAGGAAAGTCCTGGGATACTCTGACTTCTAACTTTTTCCACATCTTTTATCCCAGACATAACAGTTTCTATCTTTTTTGTGATAAGTGCTTCAACTTCTTCTGCTGAATATCCAGGTGCTTCTGTGAAAATGTTTACCTGTGTAGGCGTAGGGTCTGGGAATGTGTCAACAGGAATTGTTTTAAATGAATAGTATCCATAGGCTAAAAGTCCTATCAATGCGAAAACTATAAGTAATCTATATTTTAATATCCATGAAATCATCTTTTTCCTCCTTACTCTTCCTCTGCTTCTCCAAAGAATTTAGCTTTTAGATGAACAGTCCCTTCTACAACAACTTCATCACCCTCTTTTAAACCTGAAGAAATTAGATACATACCATCTATTTTTTTGCCTGTTTTTACCTTTACAGGTTTAAAATGCTCGCCATTTTTTATAAAAACGTAAAATTCACCATCTTTTAGGGCTAAAGCTGATGAAGGAAGAAAAATTCCTGATATTTTCCCAACATTGAAAAACACATCAACATACATACCAGGCTTTAAAACTTCCTTTTTATTATCAGTAAGAATCCTTACTTCAACCCTTTTTGTATCTTTATCAACAAAATGACTTACAAAATCAACATAACCGCTTGTTTTTCCTAAAGGGGATAGAATAGTGGCTTTGAGTCCCTTTTTCATAAAAACTGTATCTTCTACAGGGATATAAGCAACTGTCCAGAGTTTATTATGAACATGAATTTTAAAAAGCATCTTTTCTATTCCTACACTTTCCCCTTTTATTACATTCTGTTTTGCAATATAACCGTTTATACCGCTTCTTAAGACAAGAAGATTGTTTTTCACTTCTCCATAAATTTTTAATGTCTCTATCAATGCGTTTAAAATGGATTTTGCATTTTCATAATCTATTTTTGCCCTGAAAAATCTGTTATATGGAATAACTTTCTTTTCAAAAAGCTCTTTTTCTTTTAAAAAAAGCTCTTTTGATGTTTTGAATCTAACTTTTGCCTGTTTTATTCTGGCAATAAGATTCACTATAGCTGGGGAATAAATGTAGGCAACTGCCTGCCCTTTTTTTACATAATCCCCCTCTTTTACAAGAAGTTTTTTAACAATCCCATCAACAGGAGAACATATAGCTTCTGAAAGGGTTAAATCATCCTTTACTATTGCAGGATATTTTCTTGTTATATTAAAGGACTCTCTTTTTATTTTTATAGCCTTTATTCCCAATGTTTTTTGAACATCAGAAGGTACAATGTCTGATTTTGATATTATATTTTCTTCTTCTGCAAAAGCCGTTAAAAAAATAAAAAGAAAGACAAAAATATATCTAATCATTTTAAACCTCCTTTTAATCCTGATATTGATAGATAATCACCGTATATTTGATGTGCCTCGTTTAAAAGTCTGTATTTAAAAGACAGTGTTTCAAAATACTGTTTTCTTATTGAAGAAAGTTCAAAAAATGATAAAGCTCCGAGCCTGTAACTTTCCTGAGCAAGATTTAAGGCTTTTTTGATTTTTACGATACCTTTTTTATCTATATCTAAAACCTGCTTTTTTAAAAGTTCAAAATTTTTTTTAACATTTTCTAAGTTTGTTTTTATATTTAGAAAAAGCTGTTTTTCTTTCATCAAGAGAGCTTTTTTTCTGTATATAAGGGATAAAATCTCCCCCTGTTTCTTATAAAAGACAGGTACAGTTGATGAAACAGAAAACCCAAATTCGTATTTACCAGTCTCTACAGGGTCTTCCTCAGAAACAAATCCAAAGGAAATCTGGGGTTTTCCAAGGGCTTTTTGTCTTTTTATCATGTTATCAATAGATTTTTTCATATATGAGATGAATGAGAATACAGGAAGGGTTTTTATATCTGAATCTCTGATTTTTGGGAGCTCCTCGAAATTCCCTTCAACATCCTTCATTTTTACTCCTGTATATGCAGACAAACTTCTTAAACTGTTTTTATACTCAATCTTAAGTTTTTGAAGCTGTAGAGATACTATCTGGATATCTTTTTCTATCTGAAGTAAGTCTAATGGAATACTTTCTCCAAGCTCATAGCTTTTTTGAATGTAACTGTGTAATCTTTTCAAGAGGTCTAATTCCTGTTTTTTTAGCTCTATAAGTTTTTTCCTGTACAGGGCTGAAAAAAACCTTTTATAAACATTTCCTGTAAATCTATTTACAAAGCTTTTATACAAAAACTCCTGTGCTTTTTTGTTTAAGATTGCTGCTCTTTTTGCATATTCTCTTTCATTCCAGAGACGGAGCTTTTGCTGAATAGAAAAAGCTGTTAAAACTACACCGTTTTCTGTTTGTGATATAACTCTTCCAAACTCAACCGAAATTTCTGGATTGTTTAAAGCACTGGAAGATAGAACTTTTCCCTCTAAAGACTTGATTTTATAAATCTCTTCTTTAAGAAGGAAACTTTTTTTCAGACCTTCATTAAGCACCTGTTCAAAGCTTTCTCCATAAGATGAATAAAAAAGCAGAAGAATTAAAAAAATCAGTGATAAAAACATAACAACCTCCTGAGTTTAATGTAAAAAGGCAGAATAATCCTGTGGAAAAAAACAGATTAAAAAATCTCAGGAGGTTTAAAAATGGACAGGGAAATCTTTTTTAGAGAGGGTTTTTTATAGAAAAAGATAACTTTTTCAGAAAAAGAAGGTAGATTAAGGTCAATATCAGGCTTTATGAAAGTATGGTGAAACTCATAATGTATTTCGCTTGAATGTTCTGGTAAATCCTTTTTGTCAAACTTGTCTGTAAAAGAGTATCTATCTTGATTGTGAAAATCGATAAAAAAAGAATCATGAAAGATGTCAAGCAGAAAACTTATTAATAGTAAGCCTGTAAGCACTCTTTTTAACTTAACCATATTGTCATTTTACAATAAAAAATCTACCAATCTATGACATAAATGTATCTTAAACATACCATTCATCCTCAAAGCTTTCTGATAAGTCCAAAAGAACAAAGTTATAAAAAGGTACCCTTTCAACCTGTTTTTCCCCTTCAAAAATTCCAAAAGAAACCTCTATTTTTTTACCATCTGAAAAAGGAAGGCAGGAAAAAGGAATTTTTATTTCACATATTGAATCACAGGCATAATCTATATTTTTGCAACTACTAACAATCTTTTTATTTTTACCAATATAAACTTTTATTTTGTTTTCTGTTTTTCCTAAAAAATCAACTAAAAGATAAAAATTTTTGTTGAGGAGTTCTTTTATTTTTCCATCTAATCTGAAATAAAGGTTGTTTTCGTCATATCCATAGTAAAGAGTTTTTAAGTGAACTGAGGATGTATCCATCGCAGATGCATCAAACAACAGGTTTACTATTCCTGCATTTAACCATTCAAAATAATGGCTATCTTCTCCATCTAATAAAGGAAATACATAATAGTTTGGTTTTCTTATGAAAGGAGAAGGAAATGATTTTTTGATAGGAACAAAAATATCTTTTGGTGGTTTTAATCCGATTAGCTGGTAAACCTTTTGAAGATTAGCCCTGAAAAGCATATCAAACTTATCTGCGTAAGGTGTGTAATGGTCATCCCCATACCACCAGAACCAGTCGCTACCTTCAGCTATAAGCATATACTCAAGAGCCTCTTTTTTCTTTCCCTCTTCTGCTCTGTCAAAATCCTTTTTTGTTTTTCCAAGTACTTCCCAGCCTTTATTTTTTTCAGGATGTCCTATCCATGTGTAAAAATTCCCGCCTATCCAGCTTCCTGCAACAATCCTATTAAGTTGATGTGATTCAGACTTGCTTATAGCTTCCGAAAATGTTATACACTCAATCCAATCCTGATTTTCAATCATCGAGTAGAGATTTTCAAAAAAATCATATCCATTTTTTTCATAAAACTCCCATGCATTTTCTCCATCAAGAATAACAGGAACTACTGGTGAAAAAGAAAATTCCCTGTATATAACTTTTAATCTTTCAATAAAATCTTCTGCAGCTTTTTCAGGGTTCCACTGGCTGTATGTGAAACCTATAAGGTCGCTGAGAGTTTTATCTCTAAAAAACAGATAAGTATCAGAAAATCTGTATATTTTGTATATATGCCTTTTTTCCCTTTCTCCTAAAGAATTAAAAAGAACATCCTCATCTGATGCAGCCCACTTTATACCGTTTTTAGAAAAAAGCTTAACAGCTTCTTCACTTATACTTCCTTCCGCAGGCCAGAAACCATAGGGTTTATATCCAAATGTTTTTTCAAAAAAAGAAACAGCTTTTGAAACATGCAAAAAACCATGTTCTTTAAATGATACCTCTACATCTGGGAGTTCTATCTCAGGAGCAGCTTCTTTACCAGCATTTATATCTAAAAGAAGGGGCAAAATCGGATGGTAAAATGGGGTTGTTGAGATTTCTATTTTCTTTTCCTTTTCCAATCTTTTATAAAGAGGAAGTATTTCTTTTATAAGTGAAAAAAGCTCTTTTAAAAGGGCTTCTTTATCACTTTGAGAATAATCTGAACCTTTTCTTATTAGCTCTTTTATCAAAGATGAT
>CAYTOE010000130.1:0-4752 GCA_964439255.1 uncultured Aquificales bacterium | reverse complement strand
AACTAACAGGTAAACTCCTGCTTCAACTGTCTGGTGGGGATATTAGGGAGATATCTCTTTCCCAGTTTTTAAGTAGTACACCAGTTCACAGGACAACGAACTACTATAAAGGATTAACACCTGACCACAGTCAGATATTGATTTTACCTGCAAATGCCCAAAAAGTTAAATCTGGACGTATACTATTATGGTTTGAAAAATGAGCAGGAGATTTTTTTGGAAAAGAAGGTTTTTATAGCAGGTGGTGGAACAGGTGGACATTTTTATCCTGCTTTAAGGATGGCTGAGGTTTTTTATAAGAAAGGTTTTGAAATAACATACATAGGTGCAGAAAGGGGAATAGAAGGAAAAAAAGATTTTCCTTACGGAAAAAAGATTTTATTTGATATTAGAGGAGTTAGAGGTAAAGGATTAAAAGGAAAGTTGTTTTCTTCTGTAAACCTATTAAGGACAGCTTTCAAAATCAAAAAGATACTGGAAAAAGAGAAAGTATCTTTTTCATTGTGTTTTGGTGGATATGCTTCTCTTCCCCTTGGATTGGCATCTATTTTTTCGGGAGTTCCCCTTTATATACATGAGCAAAACTCAATTCCATCTTATACGAACAAGCTACTTTCTGTATTTGCTAAAAAAATATTCATAACATTTCCTTATTCCAAAAGATTTTTCCCAGAAAAAAAGACTGTTCTTACAGGCTTTCCAATAAGGTCTTCTCTAAAAGAGAGATTATCCTTATCGTCTAAAGAAGCTAAGAAACAGATAGGTATTCCAGAAAATAAAAGAAACATACTTGTTTTTGGTGGAAGTCAGGGAGCTAAAAAACTTACAGAGTTAGCAGAGTATATTGCAAGAAAAAACCCTGATTTTCATATAACTGTTATTACAGGGAAAAATTCCTCCTTGAGTACAAAACTTCAAAACATCACCTCCTTTGAATATTTTGAAGATATGGGAGTTCTGTATAAAAGTGCAGATATTGTTATTTCAAGAGCCGGTGCTGGGACTGTATCTGAAATTCTTCTTTATGGAAAGTTTTCCATCTTTATACCTTATCCCTATGCTGCCTCAAATCACCAGTACTACAATGTAAAATGGTTAAAGGATTTAGGTTTAGCAGAAGTTATTACAGAAAAAGACCTATCTTTTAAACAGATAGACAGCATTATAAAAGAGTTTTTTACAAAGAACATAGAAAAAATAGAAACCCAGATTAAAAATTTATCATTTGAGAATGCAGAAGAAAAAATAATGAAAGAGATATTAAGGGATAGCTAAAAGCTATCCCCTTTGATATCTTAAAGTCCTAAAAGTTTTAAAGCCCTTTCTGTTACAGCGCCAGGGGTTATAGGAATATCATTGTCTTTCTGGAAGTTAACAACAGCTTCTTGTGTCAAAGGTCCATAAATACCGTCTATTGGTCCTCTGTAGTATCCTTTTGCTTTTAAAGCTTTCTGTAATTTCACAATTGTTTCCCTTGTCATATTGTCTTTACATAACACCCTTACCCACATAAATTTTTCATCTCTAACCTTGACTCTTTTTGTTACAAAATCGTACCTTGGAGGAATTTCAATCTTTTTAACTTTAGCTGGTTCTGCGAGTTCTTTTACATAAACTGTTTTGTAAACAGGAGGAATTTCTACCTCTTTTGTTCTTGATGGTTTAACAAGAACTCTTTTTGTGATTGTTTTGTACTGGGCTGGAATTTCTACTTCCTTAACCAACGGTGGTTCAACCATTATTTTTTTCTTAACAATTTTGTATTTAGCTGGAATTTCAACAAGACACAAAATATCTCCTGTGTTAGGGTCAAACCTTGTTGCAACAGCATGTGTTAAAAATGATCTTCCCCTTTTCCATACTTTCTTTGCAGGTTCAACAAGAACTTTTTCTTCTACCCATTTATAAACAGCAGGTCTAACCAGGACTTTTTTCTTTGTAGGTGGCTTAACCATAATCCTTTCTGTTACCGTCTTGTACTCAGGAGGGAAACATACTATTTTCTTTGTAGCTTCTTTTACCAAAACCCTTTTTGGAACAGTTTTGTATTTTGGAGGAATAGTTATAACTTTTTCTCCACCTGAGTAAACAAGAACTTTGACTTTTTTATACTCGTATCTTGCTGGTAAATAACCTATTGCATAACATTCTCCAGGTTTTGCATCAGGTGGTATTAAAGGAACACCAAGTTCAGGGTTTATTTCACACTCAGCTTTTTTTAGATTTTCTGCTTTGATATTTTGAAACTGTTTAATTTTTTCTTGTTGGGCTTTCAACTTTGCAAGTTCTTTTTTCTCTTCTTCTAACATTTTTGCTTTCATTTCTATTTTTCTCTTCTCTGCTTCTAACTGTTTAGCCTTTTCTTCTAACTGCTTCTGCTGCTCAGCTATGAGCTGTTGTTGTTTTGTTACCTGTTGTCCAACCTCCTTTTTTTGAACCTTTTGGGCACAGGAACCAAACAAGAGAACTGAAAAGAATAGGGTCAGGATTAAAATTTTCCGATAAACCATAAGGTATACCTCCTAAGTTTAAAAATATTGTGTTATAAATTTAATTGTTTTTGAATAAAATTTCAAAATTTTTGTTAATTTTTATTAAAAATGAACAACTTATGCGTTAATATATAGCTAAAGAAAATGTCGTAAAATAAGGTTGTGTAAATAATTTTTATAAAATTTTTGCGCCTGTTTTCATTTTTTTGTTAATTTTTGCGAAAAGAATCTAATAAGCTTTTTTAAAGTTAAAGTAGTGAAAGCCTTATTTTTCAATATTTAGGAAATATGTCTGGATTGTATTTAAGATATTTATGATATTTTTATATAGATAAATATATAGATGAAGGGCGTTTTTAAACGCCCTTTTAAGATTTATCCTTCTGGTCTTAATGTTGGGAACAGAATAACCTCTCTAATGGAAGGACTGTCTGTTA
Organism: uncultured Aquificales bacterium; assembly: GCA_964439255.1. Taxonomy (GTDB): domain Bacteria; phylum Aquificota; class Aquificia; order Aquificales; family Hydrogenothermaceae; genus JAADDV01. Next base: position 1,823 of record CAYTOE010000130.1, on the reverse strand, counting down.
GCATCATTACAAGTCTATCTATTCCTATACCTTCACCACCTGTAGGAGGAAGTCCATATTCAAGTGCCATAAGGAAGTTTTCATCTATATCCATGGCTTCTTCGTCACCTGCAGCTTTCTCTTTTAGCTGTTGTAGAAATCTTTTCCTCTGGTCTTCTGGGTCATTTAGCTCTGTGTAAGCATTTGCAAGTTCCTGTTTATTAACAATAAGTTCAAATCTCTCAACAAGGTCTGGGTCTTTTCTATGGGTCTTTGCAAGGGGAGAAAGTATTTTTGGAAAGTCTATAACAAATGTAGGTTGTATAAGTTCTTCTTCTATGAAATGCTCAAAAAGTTTATCAAGAAGTTTCAGGTGTGTAAGTTCGTCAGCTTTTGGAATCCCTACCTCTTTTGCAAAATTTCTTGCGTTTTCTTCATTTAAGAAAAACTCTTTACTTTTTCCTGTCTTTTCTTTCAGAGCATCAAAGAAAGGCAATCTTCTGAATGGTTTTGAAAAATCTAATTCCTGTCCTTCCCATGTTATCTGAAGTGTTCCAACGGTATCCAAAAGTATTTTTCTGAAAAGTTCCTCAGTCAAATCCATAAGGTCATTGTAATCAAGATAGGCTGCATAAAACTCCACCATTGTAAACTCAGGGTTATGTGTTGTGTCTATACCTTCATTCCTGAAGTTCCTTCCTATTTCATAAACCCTGTTAAATCCTCCAACAACTAACATTTTTAGATACAGCTCAGGAGCTATTCTGAGAAACAAATCCATATCAAGTGCATTATGGTGTGTTATAAAAGGTTTTGCCATAGCACCTGATGCAACAGTCTGCAGAATAGGGGTTTCAACCTCTATAAAACCTCTACTTTCTAAAAACTCCCTTAAGCTTTTTATCGCTTTTGAACGGATTTTAAATATCTCTCTTGCTTTTGCGTTTGCTATAAGGTCTAAATATCTGTGTCTGTACCTTTGCTCAACATCTTTTAATCCATGCCATTTTTCCGGTAAAGCCCTCAGCGATTTTGTAAGGAGTTTAAAATCCTGAACCTCAACAGTAAGCTCTCCAGTCATTGTTCTGAAAAGCTCACCTTCAACACCGATAATATCCCCTACATCTAATAAATCCATTGCTTCTTTGTACTTTTCATCCCCTAATGTGTCCTTCCTGAAATAAACCTGCAATTTTCCGTCTGCGTCCTGTATATGTCCAAAAGCAGCTTTTCCCTGGTCTCTTAAAGCTATAAGCCTACCTGCAACAGATACTTTTTCTCTTTTTGGGTCAATGTCATACATCTCTTTTATTTCATGAACAGGTAAACCTTCTTCATTTTCTTCATACTCATAGGCTAAAAGGGTCAGTTTGCCATCTATCCTGTCTAAAGTACCTACAAATGTTATAATCTGATTTGGTGCGAACTTACCTTTTTCCTGAGAAATAGATACAAGTATTTCAACAGGTTTTTCTAAATCACTAAACCTTATGAGATATTTATTTTCTCTTTTGGAAACTCTTTTTATTTTTCCTGTTAATTTATACTCTTTATTTTTATCTACAGGTTTTTCATACTTTTCCCTGACCTTATCCAAAGTTGTTGAGACGTGGAATTTGTGAGGATATGGATTGATTCCCTTTTCTTTTAGCTCCTCAACAATCTGTTTTCTACTTTCAATAATTTCTTCTGACATTTACTTACCTGGTAAACCAAAGTGCAGGTAAACTAACTACACTCTGGGCTGGGGTATTTGTATTCCGCCTTTTTCAGATGCGAGCATGCCCCAGCTGGCGGTATTTGGCTCGCACCATAGCCCCTGTCCCAAGAAACAGGAACTAACC
>CAYTOE010000129.1:0-4772 GCA_964439255.1 uncultured Aquificales bacterium | reverse complement strand
TTCACAAAATATTCTAAAACCTCAGATAAAAAATGACTTATCTCATAAGAATACAGACAGTACAAATCTTGATATTCAGCTGAGGTACCCTCATCCAAAGATAACCAATTTATTTTCCCAACTAAAAATTGATGGATTAAAAAAAACTAAATAGTTTCTGAAAACAAGACTTAGTATCATGCCTGTCCATTCGAATAATTTTTTTGACTTTTCCTTTCAGGAATAAACTCAAGGTTTAATGCTATAATAAAAACCACTTTAAATATAAAAAATATATAAGGGTGGGTTAAGTTGTGGATTTTAGGCGAACATGATGAAAACATAAGAAAAACAAGGAAATCTATACTTGAACTTGTTGGAAACACACCTTTAGTGAAATTGGAAAAATCACTACCAGATGATATAAAAGAAAAACCTGTAGAGATATACGCTAAATTAGAAGGTTATAATCCAGGTGGTTCTGTTAAAGACAGACCTGCAACAAGAATGATAGTTGAAGCTATAAATTCAGGTAAACTTACAAAGGATAAAATAATTTTAGATGCGACTTCAGGAAATACAGGAATAGCCCTGGCAATGGTTGGAACAGCCCTTGGATACAGAGTAGAACTTGCCATGCCTGCAAATGTCAGTGATGAAAGAAAAAGAATAATAAAAGCCTATGGAGCAAAAATCCATTACACAGACCCTTTACAGAGTACAGATGGAGCTATAATTTTTGTAAGGGAGCTTATAGAGAAGCATCCAGACAGATACTACTATATAGACCAGTACAACAATGATGCAAACTGGAAGTCCCACTTTTATTCAACAGCTGTTGAAATTTGGGAACAGACAAACCACAGGATAACCCATTTTGTTGCCGGTATAGGAACAGGTGGAACTGTAATGGGGACAGGTAGGAGATTAAAGATTTTTAATCCTGATATACAGATAGTGGGTGTTCAGCCTGATAGCCCTTTCCATGGTATTGAAGGGCTAAAATACATTGAAACATCAATAAAACCAGGTATTTTTGATGAAAATAGACTTGACAGAACCATGTTTATTGGAACGGATATAGCCTATGAAAGGGCAAGAAGTCTTGCAAGAAAAGAGGGTATCTTTGTAGGTCAATCATCAGGCGCAGCTTTTGAAGCTGCCATTCAGATTGCAAGGGAAATAAAAGAAGGTGTTATTGTTTTTGTATGTCCTGATGGTGGAGAAAAGTACCTCACTACAGCTTTATGGGAAACTTAGATGGCACTTTTTCCCTTTTTTGTAAACCTGAGAGATAAAAATGTTCTTATTGTAGGTGGCGGTAAAGTTGCCCTCAGGAAGTTAGAAAAACTTATCCCTTTTAATCCCCATCTGAAGGTTGTTTCCAAAGAATTTATAAAAGATATGATGGATATTTTAAGAAAATATGATATCCCTTATGAAAAAAAGAGATTCGAATTCAAAGACCTTGAGAACGTAGATATAGTTATTGTTGCTGTAGATGATATTTCTCTTCAGAAGGATATTTTTCAGTACACAAGAGGAAAAAACATACTCGTGAATTCTGTTGACAGTCCCGATTTCTGTGATTTTATATTTCCTGCTTATTTAAAAAAAGGTGATTTAGTTATAGGTATAACAACTTCAGGAAAAGTTCCAGGTTTATCCGGAAAGTTAAGGAAAAAGATAGAAGAATGTCTTCCTGAAAATATAGAAGAGATTTTAGAAGAAATTCATAGAATTAGAAAATCATATCCAAAAGGCAAAGAAAGACAGGAAAAAATACTTAACTTATTAGAAAAATTACTTTAGGATGTTGTCCTAAAACTCTTTTGTGTATCTTCTGTATTCCTCAATCCTTTTTTTGATTTCTATCCAGTTATCATTTCCAAACTTTTCAACTACAGCATTTGCAAGAACAATAGCAAGCATAGCCTCTCCAACGACAGCTGCAGCAGGCACAGCGGTTACATCTGAACGTTCTTTTGCCGCATCAAAAGGTTCTTTTGTTTTTATGTTTACAGAATGAAGGGACTTTTTTCTCATAAGGGTTGGTATCGGTTTCATTGCCACCCTTACTAAAATTGGTTCACCATTTGTTACACCACCTTCTATACCACCAGCCCTGTTTGTTTTATGATAAAAACCTTTTTCACTATTGTAAAAAATCTCATCATGAGCCATAGAACCAAATTTTTCTGCCAATCTAAAGCCTTCTCCTATCTCAACACCTTTCATAGCCTGTATACTCATCATGGCCTGTGCTATTCTTCCATCCAATCTCCTATCCCACTGTACATAAGAACCAAGCCCAATAGGGACACCAGTTGCAAAAACCTCAAATACTCCTCCTAAGCTTTCACCTTCTTCTTTAGCAAAATCAATAAGTTTTTTAAACTTTTCATCTTCTTCAGGAACAGGTATCCTTACTTCAGATTCTTCAGCTATTTCTGCCCTTTTTTCAAGGGGAATAGGTTCTATAATATCCTTTACAGAAAGTTCACCTATAGATACAACATAGCTTCCTATTTTTATGCCTATATCTTCCAAAAGCTGTTTACATACAGCACCAACAGCAACTCTTGTAGTGGTTTCTCTTGCACTTGCCCTTTCAAGTACATTTCTAAGGTCTTTAAATCCATATTTTATTCCACCTACAAGGTCTGCATGTCCAGGTCTTGGATTTGTTATTTCCCTTTTATCAGTTGGCTCTCCTTCTATAGCCATTATATCTGTCCAGTTTTCCCAGTCTTTGTTCCTTATCATCAGTGTTATAGGGGAACCGAGAGTATGTCCAAATCTTACACCGGATAGTATCTCTGCTCTATCTTTTTCTATTTTCATACGACCACCACGGCCATAACCTTTCTGTCTCCTTGAAAGCTCATTATTTATATAATCCACTGATATCTTTACATTCGAAGGGAAACCTTCTATTATCGCTGTTAAAGCAGGTCCATGGGATTCACCAGCATTTAAAAATCTTATTACGCCCATTAGCTCTCCTTTATAACTTATAATTGCCTATATTATACCAAGGGATATTTTAAGATTATTCTAAAAATCATTTATAATAAAACTTCAACAAAAATAAAAATTTAAGGAGAGGTTTTTTATGAAAAGTAAAATATCCATAGTGTTAGGGGTTTTAATAGTATTTATAGCTGGTGTTAACTTTGGTTTAAATGCTAAAACCCAGAAAAAAGAAGTGGTTGATGATTATAAACTACTTGGGCTTTACACCGAGGTATTTAAAATAGTAAAAGACCACTATGTTGAGCCTGTTGACTCAAAAAAACTCGTTTATGGTTCTTTAAGGGGAATGCTTTCATCTTTAGATCCTTATTCCACATTTTTTACACCTGAAGAGTTTAAAGAGTTTACAACAGAAACCCATGGTGAATTTGGCGGTCTTGGTATAGAAATAACAATGGAAGACCACAAGCTTATAGTTGTAGCACCTATCGAAGATACCCCTGCATGGAAAGCAGGTATTAAGCCGGGAGATATTATTGTGGAAATAAACGGAGAGCCTACCGATAAGATGACACTTATGCAGGCTGTAAAAAAAATGAGAGGGAAACCTGGAACAAAAATAACTATAACAATCTGGAGGAAAGGTGTAGAGAAACCTTTTAAAGTTACAATAACAAGGGCTATTATCAAGGTAAGAAGTGTTAAATATAAAGAAATCGAAAATGGAAAAATCGGATATATAAGGATTACACAATTCCAGGAAAAAACAGCACAGCAGCTTGAAGGAGTTCTGAAAAAATTCAAAAACAAAGAGGGAATCATTATAGACCTTAGAAATAACCCTGGTGGTTTACTATCAACAGCTGTAAGAATAGCTGATATGCTATTGCCAAAAGGAGATATGGTGGTTTATACAAAAGGGAGAGATCCAAGAAATAATGAAGAGTATTACTCAACATCTGACCCTATACTCCCAACAGATATCCCTCTTGTAGTTCTCGTTAATAAAGGTTCTGCAAGTGCTTCTGAGATTTTAACCGGTGCATTAAGAGACAACAATAGAGCTTTAGCTGTAGGTGATACAACGTTTGGAAAAGCTTCAGTTCAGACACTTATACCTCTACCTGATGGTTCAGGTATGAAACTGACAACAGCACATTACTACACACCTTCCGGGAAACTGATTATGAACAAAGGAATTACACCAGATATTATTGTCCACATGACAGAGAAAGAAGAGCTTGAAAGGATAAAGGCTGAAAGGGAAGCAAAAATAAAAGGAGAGAAAAACGCTAAAATAAAAGATCCTCAACTTGATGCAGCTATAAACGCTATAAAAATACTTAACTTTGCAAGGAAGGAAAAAGTTAACTGATGTTAATACTTGGAATAGAAACCTCCTGTGATGACACAGGGGTTTCTATTTACCATAGCGAAAAGGGAATCTTATCTAATGTTGTTTCCTCTCAAGTAAAACTCCATGAAGAATGGGGTGGTGTTTACCCAGACCTTGCAGCGAGGGAACATACAAAGAATATTATTCCTGTTTTAGATAAAGCTTTAAAAGATGCAAATATTAAGCTTGAAGAAGTAGACGGTATTGCTGTAACTGTAGCCCCTGGACTTATCGTTTCCCTTGTTATAGGTATATCTGCAGCAAAGTCTTTAAGCTGGATTTTAGAAAAACCCCTTATTCCTGTACACCATATAGAGGCTCATATTTTTGCTATATTTTTAACCTCAAAGGTAGAATATCCATTCCTTGCATTAGTTGTGTCAGGTGGTCACACAGAGCTTTATATAGTTAAAGGTTTTGA
>CAYTOE010000128.1:0-4828 GCA_964439255.1 uncultured Aquificales bacterium | reverse complement strand
AAGAACATATATAAAGGTTCTTTATGAGACTAAAAAAATAGATATTGAAAGTAGCGAACTTTACGCTGGAAATGAGATAACTATAGAAAAGATAGAAATTAAAACAAGAATGTTTATTTAGGAGGATTATAATAAAAGATAAGATTCTTTCTTTCATTCAAAATAAGGTTAAAGATATATCTGAAGTTGATTTTACAGGCTTTTTAGAGGAGGGTTATTACTGTATAAAAGATAATAAAAATAAGTTATTAATAAAAAATGAATTTTTTGTTATGTTTGTTTTTTTAGAAGGCACAGATTGGGGAGAGAAATTATTTAAGAAGTTGTTTAATTCTGAAAATGTTTCAACAGATATCTGCGAAAATGTTAGAGTAGAGAAAGGAGATATTGTATTTGATATAGAAACGGAAGATAGACTGTACAAAAAGGCTGTTGTTTTAAAGTATGAACAATCAAAAAAGCCTAAAGATATCCCTTTTAACGTTCCTTTACCTGTAACACTGAGAATTTACCATACAGAAATCCCTCTGTCTGATATTGATAAAATAGGAGAATCCTCAGAGATTATTTTAGAAAATGGTGATACTTTTAAGGTTGATATACTTTTAAATGGAAAAGTAATTGGTGAAGGTGACCTTTACCAAAAAGAAGGGGTTTTTAAATTAAAAATTAAAAAAATGTATATATAAGTAGGTGATATGGCTGTTTTCTTAGTAGGCTGGGGTATTTTTTTATCTGTTCTTTTTATGTTGAGGAAAGTATCATCTGAAAATATATTCCTTTACCTTTCAGGTCTGTTTCTTTTAATGGTTCCTTTAACATCTTTTTTCAATAAAAATCTTGAAATCTTTTTTATGCTTTTCTTTTACCTCATGATATTTTTATATTTCAATAACAACAGAAAAAAATTAAAAAACTATGTGTCAATAATTTATTTAATCCTTGCTTTCGGAGGTTTATTATTCTTTTTAGCAAATAAAAATGTATCATGGATAGTTCCTGTATCTGCTTTATTTTTAGTTCTAAGAGAGTACGATTCCAGAAAAGAAGCATTTTTATGGATTTTTAGTATTATTCTTATAATAACAGGCTTTTTTATAGGAAAAGATATATTCTATATATCACATATAACACTTATATTTCCAATTCTATCTCAGGTTATAAATTCATATAAAAAGGAGATAGAAAGAGATAAAAATATATACAAGAGCATATACGATGGAGCCATCAATACAGAACTTCAAAAGTATTACGAGGAAATTAATGACCAGCTATCTATAACGTACAAAAGATTAAGGGAAATATTTAAACTCAGTAATAAAACGATAAAACCTATAGATATAGAAGAGATACTCAATAATGTAATTAACGGCCTTTTAGATTTAGGTTATACAGGTATCCTTGTAGCCATTGATTATAAAAATATCCATCTGTACAAAAAAGGAGGCTTTTTCCCTTCTGTAGAAAAGCTAATAAATGAGAAATTTCCAGAAATAAGCAAAATTGAGATATCAGAAGATGAAAAAACAGTTTTTATACCTCTTCTCAGTGACCAGGGAAAAATCGGTGTGTTGAGTGTTTATAAAAAGAATGTGATTTCACCAAGCGAAATAGAGTACTTAAGAACATACGCAAATTCGGTAGCCATATCAATAGCAAAAACAGTTTATTTTAAGGAGTTAGGTTATTTAGAAAATATTTTAGGAAAAATGTTTGAATCAATAGATATAGGTATAGTTATACTTGATGAATCCCTCAATATAGAAACAGCCAACCATGCAATGAAAAAGATGTTTGGTAGAAAACCAGAGGGGAAATTTTTTGAGATATATACTGAGTTAGACAGTCTTAAAGAAAGAATTAAAGAGGTAATTGAAACAAGAAAAAGTATTGACATTACAATATCACCTGTTGAAAGAAAAGGAAAAACATACAGAGTAAAACTTGTACCTCTTTTTATAGGTAAAAAGAACCACCGTATAGTTTTACTTGTAGAAGATATAACAGAAAAAGTCAAGTTAGAAGCACAACTGATAGAAACAGAAAAGCATGCTGTAGTTGGTAAACTTGCAGCTGGACTTTCCCATGATATAAAAAATCCTTTATCAGCAATATCAGCATCTGCATTTACTATAAAAAAGAAGCTTAAAGATAACCCGCTAATAGTTAAACTTGCAGAAAATATAGAAAAAAATTCTGCAAGAGCTGTTGATATCGTGGATAAGCTTTTAAATTACGCAAAGCCTTCCTACTACAAAAAGCAAAAAACAGATCTGAAAAATATAGTTGAGCTATCTGTTGAGTTTGCCATTCCTCCTTCAAAAAGAAAAAGTATAAACATACATAAAAATCTTAAAGATGGGGTTTATGTTTTTGCAGATAAAAACTCCTTACAACAGGTATTTATAAATCTTATAATGAATGCTGTAGAAGCAATAAACGGAGATGGGGATATATACATATCCCTTGATAAAAATGGGGATTTTGCTGAAGTTAAAATAAAAGATACTGGAAAGGGAATACCAGAAGATATACTTGATAATATTTTTGAACCATTTTTTACAACAAAAGAAAAGGGAACAGGACTTGGTCTTTCTGTTGTTAGTAAAATAATTAAAGACCACAGTGGATATATAGATGTTAAAAGTAAAAGGGAAGAGGGAACAGAGTTTATAGTAAATTTACCTCTTTATACAGATGGGGGAATTAAAGATGAGAAATGAGCTAATCAAAGATGAAAGCATAAAAGAATCAAAATATAAGGGAAGTATTTTAATAGTGGATGACGAGGAGGATATATTAGATACATTTTCAATAATCTTAGAAGATGAAGGTTTTCAGGTAGATACATCCTCAAACCCAGAAGAAGCATTAAAAAAACTGAAAGAAAAAAGCTATGACCTTGTTTTGTCTGATATGAGAATGCCAGGAATGACAGGAGAAAAATTTCTTGAAGAGATGAGAAAATTTAACTCTTTCACAAGTTTTATAGTTATGACCGCTTACGGCACAATAGAAAACGCTGTAGCATGTATGAAAAAAGGTGCATTCCACTATCTATCTAAACCTATAGATTTCAACGACCCTTCAATCTGGAATCTGATAAAAGAAGCCGTAGAAAAGGCAAAAATACTTAAAGAAAATATAAAGCTAAAAGAAGAGATAAAACTTCTTCGCTCAAATGTTGATTTTATAATAACAAAAAATCAGGAAATGATAGAGATACTTAACTTTATAAAGAAAATAGCCCAGCTTGATATAACTGTACTTATAACAGGTGAAAGTGGTGTTGGAAAAGAGCTTTTTGCAAAAGCTATTCATAGATTATCACCAAGAAAGGACAAACCTTTTATAGCGATAAACTGTGCGAATATATCTCCTGAGATAATGGAAGCTGAATTTTTTGGGTACAGGAAAGGAGCTTTTACAGGGGCAACGGAAAACAGAAAAGGTATTTTTGAGCTGGCAAATGGTGGGACAGTTTTCTTAGATGAAATAGGTGAAATACCCCTTGATATACAGAGTAAATTTCTACGTTTTCTCCAGGAAAAAGAAATAAGAAGAATTGGAGAGGATAGGTCTATAAAGGTTGATGTGAGAATAATAACAGCAACAAACAAAAATTTGAAGAAACTTGTTCAGGAAGGGAAGTTTAGAGAAGATCTTTATTACAGAATAGAAGGAATAAAAATAAGGATACCTCCTTTAAGGGAAAGAAAAGAAGATATACCTTTACTTGCAAATTACTTTGTTCAGAAATTCAATGAGAAATACAACGCTTCTGTAAAAGGTATAACACCTGAAGCTATGGAAGTTTTAATAAACTACCAGTGGGAAGGAAATGTAAGACAGCTTGAAAACACAATTTACAAAGCCTGTATTGTTACCGGAAATAATGAATATATTGATGTTGAACACCTTGACAGGGATATTCTTTCTTCAGAAACCAAAAAAGACTTTATTTTTGACTATAACAAAGCGAAAGAAAAACAGATGAAAAAGTTCATGAGAAGTTATTTGACTATACTTTTATCATTAACAGACGGAAATATTTCAAAAGCTGCAAGACTTGCAAATATAGAAAGACAGTCTTTGCAAAAACTGATTAAAAAATACCAGATAAATCCTGAAGAGTTTAGAAAAAGATAAGGGGCAAAAAGCCCCTTTTTATTAATACTTTCTTTCCTGTGGTTGATACTTTGTTATTCTAACCTCTGAGTATTCTATTTTTGGACCGTCTTCTGTATAGTACGCAAGGGAATGTTTGAGGAAGTTTTCATCATCCCTGTTTGGATAGTCCCTTCTTGCGTGGGCACCCCTTGATTCCTTCCTCATTTCTGCTGTTATAGCGATAATTTCTGCTAAGTCCAGTAAATATCCAAGCTCAAGGTAGTTTATTAGAGCCGTATTAAATATCTTTCCACTATCACCAGGAGCTAAATTTTTATACCTTTCTTTAAGCTCTTTTATTTTTTCTATAGCTTCCTGCATAGGTTTTTCTTCTCTGAATATACCAACTTTATCCCACATTGTTTGTGCCATCTCAAGTCTTATATCGTTTATATTCTCTGTTCCTTCTTTTTTAAGAAGTTCTTCTATTTCCTTCCTTGCCCTTTCTTCTTCAGCTTTGTAGTTGTAAGTTGTATCTTCAGGTTTGTTTCTTGCATACTCAACAGCAGCTGCACCTGCAGGTTTTCCAAATACAACAATATCAAGTAAAGAGTTTCCACCAAGTCTATTTGCACCATGAACAGAAACACAGGCACACTCACCAACAGCAAATACACCTTTAACGGGGGTCATTGATGTTTTGTAATCTTCAACATGT
>CAYTOE010000127.1:3567-4921 GCA_964439255.1 uncultured Aquificales bacterium | reverse complement strand
TTTCTAACAAGGTGAACAAACGCTACCTTAGAAGCATCAGAAACTGTGTGAAACATAGATTCACCAAAAAATGTTTTTCCTATAGAAACACCGTATAATCCTCCTACAAGTTCTCCATTTAAATATGTTTCTACAGAGTGGGCATATCCAAGTTTATGGAGTTTTATATATGCATTTATCATTTCTTCAGTGAGCCATGTTCCTTCCTGTCCAGGCCTTTTTACAGTGGCACACATTTTTATAACTCTTTCAAAATCTGTATCAAATCTAATCTCAAAACCTTTGTTTTTTAAAACCTTCTTCAAACTTCTTGATATCTTTAAATTTTCTGGGAATAAAACCATTCTCGGATCTGGTGACCACCACAAAACAGGTTCACCTTCTGAATACCAGGGAAATATTCCTAAAGAGTAGGCGAAAAGTAATCTATCTGGAGATAAATCTCCTCCTACTGCAAGGGGAAAATCCTTAGGGGCTTTGTACGGGTCAGGAAACCATATCTCATTTTCATCTAACAGTACAATCATTCTTTTTTCTCTTTAAATCTTTTTATAATGAGCTCATTTTTGAACCATACATCTCTTTGGGGAAATGGTATTTCTATTCCTTTTTCTTTAAATGCATTCCATATTTTATAATTGAGCTCACTTTTTGCAAGGGGAATAGGAATTTTTTTAACATTAATCCATACAAGAAGCTCAAAATTTAAAGAGCTGTCTCCAAATTCTATAAATCTTGCTTCTGGTGCAGGGCTTTCATATACAAAAGGAGTTTCTTCAGCAACCTGAATTAAAGTTTCTTTTACTTTCTCTACATCTGATGAGTAAGAAACACCAACAGGAATATGAATTCTAACAATGTTATCTGTGTAAGACCAGTTTATAAGCTCATTTGATATAAGATGTGAATTTGGGATAATGATATCTATATTATCTAATGTTCTAAGAGTAGATGTCCTTATTCCTATATCTACAATTTTTCCAAACTTATCTCCAAGGGTAATCCAGTCTCCTATTTTTACAGTTTTTGTTAAAAGGATAATAAAACCGCTTATAAAGTTATTGACAATATCCTGAATACCAAACCCTATACCTATACCCAAGGCTCCTGCTATCGGGATAAGTAGTTTCCAGCTAATTCCCATAACAGACAGAGTTATCAAAACAATAATAATAATCGCTATGTTGTAAAGAAGAATATCAACTGTGGTTATAACCTCTTCCTCATGCTTTCTGTACAGGTATATTTCAATACTTTTTCTTAAAACCTTTGTTATTGAGATGAGAACATAAAAAACAAAACCACCTTTTACAAGTGAATAAAAACTAATACGAACAGCTTCTGTATCTATTAC
>CAYTOE010000127.1:0-3467 GCA_964439255.1 uncultured Aquificales bacterium | reverse complement strand
CCTCAACTTGAAGTACATTATTAATTATATCTGCGAATTTATCTTAGCATTCTGCCTTAATGTTATAATAAAGTTTTGTTTCTCAAAAATTTTCAGGAGAATGAAAATGGGAAAGAGAAAAATTAAAAAAGTTTTAGTTGCAAATAGAGGAGAGGTTGCAACAAGGATAATAAGGGCATGTAAAGAGCTTGGTATAAAAACAGTAGCTATATATTCTGAAGCAGACTCTAACGGTATATGGGTTAAAAAAGCAGATGAAGCTTACATGATTTCTGGTGACCCTATTAGAGCCTATCTTAATTTCTACAAGATAGTAGACCTTGCGAAACAGACTAAATGTGATGCTATTCATCCAGGTTATGGTTTTCTTGCTGAAAATGCAGAATTTGCAGATTACTGTCTAAAAAAGGGAATAATCTTTATAGGTCCTAAACCTGAACATATAGCCCTTTTTGGAGATAAAATGGCTTCAAAAAGGGCTATGAGGGAAGTTGGTGTTCCTGTACTCCCTGGAACAGATGAACCTATTAAAAATGTAGAAGAGGCAAAAAAAGTAGCTAAGGAGATTGGGTTTCCTGTGATAATAAAGGCTGCTTACGGCGGTGGTGGTCGTGGTATGAGAATTGTTGAGAAGGAAGAGGATTTTGAGAATCTTTTTAAATCTGCAACATCAGAAGCAGAAAAGTTTTTCGGAAAAGGAGATGTATTTATAGAAAAGTATGTGAGAAATCCAAGGCATATAGAAATACAGATAATGGCTGATAAATATGGAAATGTTATCCATTTAGGTGAAAGAGACTGCTCAATTCAGAGAAGACACCAGAAGGTTGTTGAAATAGCACCATCCCCAAGACTCAGTGAATCTGTAAGAAGAGAGTTATACAGGGTAGCTGTTAAAGCTATGTTTAAACTTGGTTATGAGAGTGTTGGGACATTGGAGTTTTTAGTTGATGAAGATGATAACTTTTATTTTATTGAAATGAATACAAGACTTCAGGTTGAGCATACAGTAACAGAGACTGTTACAGGAGTTGACCTTGTTCAAAGAATGATACAGATGGCAGAAGGGATGAAAATACCATTTCTTCAAGAAGATATACATTTCAGAGGTTATGCTATAGAGTTCAGGATAAACGCTGAAGACCCTGCAAAAGACTTTGCCCCTTCGCCAGGAAGGATAACATCTTATTACTCACCGGGCGGACCTGGAGTGAGGATAGATGCAGCTGTTTATAAAGATTACATTATTCCTCCCTATTATGATTCAATGATTGCAAAACTTACAGTGTGGGCTCTTTCCTGGGAACAAACTGTGAATAGGGCAAAAAGAGCATTAGATGAATTCCAGGTTAGAGGTGTTCCAACAAACCTTCCTTTACTTAGACAGATTGTAAGAGACCCAGACTTTATGGCTGGAAAATTTGATACATCCTATATAGATAAGAAACTTCCAACATTTAAATTAAAACCGGATAAAGAAAATCCTGAAGATTTAGCTACAGTTATAGCAGCTGCTATAGCAGCCTATCACAGATTATAAAAAAATAGGAGGTTTTAGATGTCAATAATAGTGGATGTAAAAGGAAGAGAGGTTTTAGACAGTAGAGGAAATCCAACAGTAGAAGCTGAAGTTACCCTTGAAACAGGTGTTGTTGCAAGGGCAATAGTTCCAAGTGGTGCTTCAACAGGTGAAACAGAAGCTGTTGAACTGAGAGACGGAGATAAGAACAGGTACAAAGGAAAAGGTGTACTAAAAGCTGTAGAAAATATCAATACAAAAATAGCAGACCTTTTGATAGGGGAAGAATCAACAGACCAGGTAAGAATAGACAATCTAATGATTGAACTTGATGGTACAGAAAATAAAGGAAATTTAGGTGCAAACGCTATACTTGCCGTAAGTCTTGCTGTTGCTAGAGCATCTGCAATTGAGCTTGAACTACCTTTATACAGATACATAGGGGGAACAAACGCTAAGGTTTTACCAGTACCACTTATGAATGTTATAAATGGTGGTGTTCATGCAGATAATAATCTTGATTTTCAGGAGTTTATGATTGTTCCTGTTTTTGGAGGAAAAGACCCTGAAAATCCAAAATTCAGTGAAGCATTAAGATGTGGAGTTGAAGTATTTCACACATTAAAAAGTATTTTAAAAGAAAAAGGTTATTCCACAAACGTTGGTGATGAAGGGGGTTTTGCCCCTAACTTAGGTTCTACGAAAGAAGCCCTTGACATACTTGTAGAAGCTATAAAAAAAGCTGGGTATGAGCCAGGAGAAGATGTTTTCTTAGCTTTAGATGCAGCTTCTTCAGAGTTTTACGATAAAGAAAAAGGCGTTTATAAATTCGAAGGTAAAGAGTTAAAACCTGAAGATATGGTTGTTATATATGAAGAGATTGAAGGAACATATCCTCTTATATCTATAGAAGATGGTATGGCAGAAGACGATTTAGAAGGATGGAAAATGTTAACTGATGCCATAGGAAAGAAAGTCCAGCTTGTTGGAGATGACCTTTTTACAACAAATCCAAAACTTCTTCAAGAAAAAGGTATTGAAAAAGGAATAGCAAACTCAATACTGATTAAATTAAACCAAATAGGTTCTTTAACCGAAACATTAGATGCTATAGAGTTAGCAAAAATAAATAGCTACACAAATGTAATTTCCCACAGGTCAGGGGAGAGTGAGGATACTTTTATAGCTGATTTAGCTGTTGCTACAAATGCAGGGCAGATAAAAACAGGTTCTGCATCAAGAACAGATAGGATTGCAAAATACAACCAGTTATTGAGGATAGAGGAAGAACTTGGAGAAGCTGCGATATTCAAAGGGAAAGAGGTTTTTGCAAAATTCCTTAAAAACAAATAAATTCTCTATAGGAGCAGATAAAATTCTGCTCCTTTTCACCATCCTTTCAGTTCTATATTCACTCTACATAGTGATTCTTGGAAAAAATAACATTTTCAGGTACATAGAAAAAGAACGTATAAAAGATAAACTTCAGGAAGAGATTTCATATATACAGAAAGAGAACAGTGAGTTAAAAAAAGAAATCTCTTATCTGAAAAATGACCTTTTTTTTGTTGAAAAGAAGGCAAGGGAAGATTTAGGTATGGTAAAAGATGGAGAAGAGATTTACATTATTGTGGATAAAAAGAAAAAGAAACAGGAGAAACAACAACGTTGGATAGACAGGGTAATCAAAAAGTATCAGGAATTCATACTGAGGAAATAAACCTTTCACATTTTGATACATTTTTATTTGATTTAGACGGAACACTGATAGACTCGAGTGAAGATATATACAGGGCTGTACTGTATACTTTAGAAAAGTTGGGATATAAAACACTACCAAAAGAAGATGTTATAAAGCATGTGGGTTATGGTGGAAAAAAATTACTTCAGGGAGTTTTAGAGACGGATGATGAAGAATTATTAAAAAAAGCTGTAAACATATTTAGGG
>CAYTOE010000126.1:0-4952 GCA_964439255.1 uncultured Aquificales bacterium | reverse complement strand
ATAGATATAAAAAGGCTACTGAAAAAATACAGGATAAGAGGTTTCATATCAAAAACAATAGTAGCAAAAAAAGTAAATGCAAAACCAATAAAGGTTTCCCTAAAAAGGGAAGATACGATTAAAAAAACACTGAGCTACTACTCTATACAGCTTGGGGCTTTCAGTACAGAATTTAACGCTCAGAGAGCTATAGAAAAACTACCTGAACCTTTAAAAAAAGAAGCATTTATATACAAAAATGAAAAAGGCTTTTACACAGTAAGAGTAGGAAAAGCAGGAAAAACTAAAGAACTGCTCAGTCTAAAAAAATTATTAAAAAAATACAGGATAAATGGATTTATTGTAAAAACAAAGGGAGTTCAGAATGTAATTCAGCCTGAGAATAAGGTGAAAGAGGAAACTTCTGTAAAAGGAAAGAAATATACCCTTTCCTCAGGTGAAAAAATCGTTTCAACAGAAAAAAGGATAAAACCTAAAAAAGCTTCTCTGTTCTACTCAATTCTTGTTGCCATCACAGGGGATAAAAAGATAGCAGAAGAAATAAGTTCAGATTATGCAAAAAAATACAACATGAAAACGTTCATTAAAGAAAAACTCTCTTCTCCTGGAAAAACAGAGTACTACGTTTATCTTGGTGAATTTTCTTCTGAAGAAGAAGCAAGAGAATTTATGGTTAAGAATCTACAGGGAACATACCCCATAGAAGCTATGGAAAAAACCTCAGTTGAAAACACAACAGAATTTACAGAAAATAAACAAAACACACAGAAAGAGGATAAAGTAAAACCTGTATACTCTGTTCTTATTGAGAAAACTACAGATAAAAAAGAAGCTGAGAAAAAGAAAAAAGAGATAGAAGAAAAATACGCTGGTGTACATGTCTTTATTAAAGAAAAAATAGTAGGATTTAAAACAAAAGAGTACTATGTGTATGCAGGTGAGTTTTTATCCCTTGAAGAGGCGGATAAATTTTCTGAAAGCCTTGCCATTGAAAAAGCAGGTGGACCAGAAGTTGTAGCTTATTCATGTGCAGATACAGAAATAGTAGATGGAAAGAGGGTTTATATAGATGAAGAAGCGAGAGATACGTTAGAACCTGTAGTCGAGAATAAAATCTCACCTGATGGTACACCTGAAAACAGAAGAGCAGAAATAACTGTTATTCCTTTTGGCTCATCAAAAAAAGAAATTGATATCTCAAAATACATAGACAAAGGGCTTTACGTCCTGAATATATGGGTTCCAAAGGTTCATTATCTACCAAAAATAAAAGATGTAGAGCTTGTTTTTAAACCACCAAAAGGTTTCAGCTACGTGCTAAACACAGCTGTTTTAAACGATAAGAAGGTTTATCCAAGGAAAGAAGGAGATTTTTATGTTGTTCATGTGCCTGAACTCAAAGGCTCAGATGAGATAGATTTTAGGCTTCAGTTCTTAGCCCAGAATAAACTCAAAGTATCAGATATGCCTGTTTTCATTGTTGGAAAGGATGAAAGGGGGCATTTAGTTAAAATTTACGGTTTTGACATCTACAAAAATGAAGAAAATGAAGTCTTAAATATCTACAACAAAAATGAAGAAAACCAGACTAAAAAAATAGAAGTAAAATATGGGATTATTTATCCTGAAAACAACCAGACACAGACACAACAGACAACAGACATAATTATCCATGTTCCAGTTGGCAGTAAATACAAACTCTATATTAACAACAGAGAAATTTCTGACAAGAAGATAGGTGAAAAATCTTCAGATAAACAGTTGAACCTGCTTACAGTCAAATATATAAATGTAAAATTAAAAAAAGGGAAAAATGAAATCCTTTTAAAAACAGATAAAGGTTTTAAACAGAAAAAGATAATATTTGTGTCTGACAATGTATCAAGGTTAAGGATACAGACATTCCCCGAAAAACCACCTGCAGATGGAAAAACCCCTGCTTATGTAAGTATAGAGCTTTTAGATAAAGACGGAGTCCCTATTAAAAACACCACATTTATTGAGGTTTATGTTGATAAAGGAGATATATGGGATGAATCAACAGGAGAGTGGATAAGAGTAGGAAGTGAACCTATAAAAGTAAAAGCTTACAGCGGAAAAGCTGTTATTAAACTGTCTCCTGCCTCTTCTACAGAAGAAAGAAGACTTAAGATTTTCTACGGTGAAATCCAGAAAGAGTACACAGTCAGATTTTATCCAGAAAAAAGACCATGGATTGTTGTTGGTAATATAGAAGCTGGTGTTGGATTTGGTGATACAAAAAACAGCCCTGAGCAGACAGAAATGCCTTTCAAACATAAAGATGGGACCCGTTTAGATGGAAAAGCTTCCGTTTTTGCGAAAGGAAGTGTAAAAGACTACACATTAACATTTAGATATCAGACAGAAAAACCTGATGATGTTCTTATGAACCAGAATATACCTTCAACAGAAGAAAATCAGTACTACCCTGTTTATGGCGATGATTCAGAACAGTACTTTGAAGCAAGAAGTAAAAATAGACTTTTCCTTAAAGTTGAAAAAGACCTTTCATATTTTATGTTTGGAGATTACACAACAAATATAGGCTCAGACCTTGAGTTTAACAGATACAACAGAACATTTAACGGTATAGATCTTAACATTCAAAAAGAAAAAGATTACAGAATACAGTCTTTTATAACAAAAAACAGTCAGGAACAGCTTAAAGAAGAGTTTCAGGGAAAAGGTATTTCAGGACCTTATTTCTTTAAAAACCCTGTCAGAGAATACTCTGAGAGAATATGGATAGAAACAAGAGACAGGTACAATCCAAATATTGTTCTGAAAAGAGAAGAGCTTCACAGATTTACAGATTACACAATAAATTATGAAGAAGGATTTGTAATATTCCACCAGCCTATAAAACAGTTTGATGATAACCTGAACCCTAACTATATAGTTGTTGTTTATGAAACAGATAATCTTCAAGAAGAAAAGTACACATACGGATTAAGAACAGAAAAAAGATTTTTAGATGGAAAACTGAGGTTTGGTTTAACAGGAATAAAAGAGGAACATGTTTCCACAGATAAGAAGCTGTACGGAGCAGATATTCTGTATGAAACAGATAAACTCAGACTTTTAGGTGAGATATCAAAAACAGAAACAGATAATGATGGCATAGCTTCAAAAGTAGAGGGAAGATACACATTCAACCAGTATTTTTCCATAGGTGGTTACTACAAAAAGGTAAACAAAGGATATCAGAACCTATCTGCTATTACGGCAGATGATGGATATGAAACATACGGAGCAAACATTACAGCAACAACAAAAGATGGAAAAACAAGGATCACAGCAGAAGCTATAGCAGAAAATAGAGATATTTATAGAAAATCTGGAAGTTTAATGATAGACCATAAAGTAAATGAGAAACTTTCTTTTACTTTAGGTGGAAGACTGCATAAAGAAACCAATAGCTATGGAACAGATACAAGAGCTCTTGCGATAGCTGGATTTACATACAGACCAAATGAGAAACTTTCATTAAGTCTTAGAAGAGAACAGGCTATTAAAGAAGATACTGAAAGTGCGTACTACCCAACAAGAACAATAGGTCGCTTAGACTACAGAATATCAAAATGGTTCAGCACATATCTACAGTCTGAGTACCAGGAAAAGGCAAATAAAGATGTATCTCTAACAACATTTGGATTAGAAGGAAGACTTAAAGAAAATACAACAGCTTTCTCTAAATACACCATAGATGATGGGGCAAGTGGCTGGAGAACCCAGTCCCATATCGGACTGAACCATCTTTTCAAATTTACAGAAAAACTTACAGGAGATATATCTGTAGAAAACGTAAATACTTTCTCCGGAGAAGATACTGGGGACTATACAGCGGTATCTTTAAGGGGAGCTTATCTACAGAATAAAAGATATAAGCTTTCAGCTGGTTATGAGATAAGATTTGGAGATTTTCAGCCAAACCACCTTCTCACCCTTGGAGGCATAACAAAAATAGGAAAAGCAGGAACTTTACTTCTGAGGGAAAGGTACTTTAAAAATGAAAAAACCCAGAATGACCTTTTAGTTGGATTTGCATTCAGACCTGTTGAAAATGACGTCTGGAACGCATTTTTCAAATTTAGATGGAAAAATGCAAAACAGGAGCTATTTACAAACAAATATATAGGTTCACTACATCTAAATGTTCAACCAAATAGAAAATTGAGAACAGCATGGCAGTACGCATTTAAATACACAGCAGGTGGTTCTGTAGGAAAATCCTTTATAGACCTTTACAGGGGAAGATTTTCCTACGATATAACAGACAGAATAGACATAGGAGCCCATGGAGGAGTCTTATGGGATCATAAAAACAAAAACTACTCCTATGCTTATGGTCCAGAAATCGGATATACACTGTTTAAAAACTTCTGGATAAGCCTTGGTTATAACGTTCAGGGCTTCCATGATGAAGATTTTGATGAAGCCAACTACTGGGCAAAAGGTGCGTATCTGAAGTTTAGACTGAAATTTGACGAAGATTTATTCAAAAAATTTTTAGAAGGAAAACAGTAATACAAAGAGGGTTACTATGAGAAAAGCTTTAAAAACAGTTAAAATCTGGATATTTGTATCTCTTTTTATATTTAGCGGTGCAAAGGCTGTCAATCCTGACTTTTCAGATAATAATAAAGCCGATGAAAAAATAAGTACCACATCTACAAAAACAATATCAGGGCATGTTTATGAAGATATTAATGGAGATGGAGACTTAACAGACAAAAAACCTTTAAGCAATGTGATTGTTAGACTTTATAAAACCGATGGAACTTATATAGATGAAACAGTAACAGATTCTACAGGTGCTTTCTCCTTCTCTGTTTCTGAAAATAACAACTACTATATTGTGGTTGATTCTAAAAGCATTTCTCCTTCAAATGGTTTAAATTCAGGCTATAACATTGGTGATGTATGGGCAG
>CAYTOE010000125.1:0-5010 GCA_964439255.1 uncultured Aquificales bacterium | reverse complement strand
AATCATGGGCACAACCCCTGTAGTATTTTGTCTTTTTGTTGTTTATTTCATGTAAAAATTCATTTTCTGTTCCTTCATAAAGGATAGTTCCCTGATTGCAGTTTTCAACTGGAGAATTGCTGTAAACAACTCTGTATCTCTTTATACCGCTCATATTGTCTCTAAAGCCTTCCCATCTTATTAATATTCCATTTTTCTGTTTTTTCAGGAAAATACTTCCGTTGTAAGGAGGTGTTATATCACGATATACAGATATCTTTTCAACATTTGTAAGTCTTCCTTCTGGATCTTTAGCAAAAACATAAAGGTTATATTCTCTTTCTTTGAACCCTACAAACCCTTTGAACTGTTTTCTATATCTGAACCAGTAGTTACACATGTAAGGTTCTAAACTGAGACATACTTTAAAATCTTCAGGTCTATATTTATCGCTTTGAATATCAACTGAGAATTTGTACATAATACCATTTATATAATTTGAATCCTCATTTAAAGAAACTGATAAATGGGCATTTCCTACTTTTAATTTTTGCACCCTCAGGTTGTATTTCTGGTATGTGTTATCTTCTATATATGTTCTTATATAAACGAATCTCCCTTTGGACTCTTTATATTCAACAGTATCATCATTGTCATTTTTAGAAGAAAGTACGTGAAGCTTTGAATCTAAAATCTGAACTTTAACATGTCCAGATTTTTCATCAAACGTAGGTTTTACAATAAGCTTACAATCTCTTGGAAGAAAAAGTATGTACCAGTCTTCATCTTTATTTTTTACAACTAAATCTTTAAACTTCTTGTTCAGATTACAACTGAGGGAGTTATCTAATCTGGCGGTTGCATCTTCAGGTGAATCGTTTTCTTCAAGATAGTCATCAGGAAGTCCATTTTTCAAAATGTTGTAAGCGTTTTTATCCTTATTTATGTATGTGAAGAAATTTGAATATATTCCTGTTGGTGGATTACATCCTGAAGTTTTTGCTGCAAGAATGCCGATAATCTTCCAGTCCTCTTTTCCATCTTTATCAAAAAACGGATATAAAAGAGCAGAACCACTTGAACCTAAATCAACACTTCCAAGATGCCAGTTAACCTTAAATCCATTGACTTTAAATGTACCACATGTAGCATAAAAATTTTTATTGTACTGTATATAGCAGTTCTGAGATATATATCCTGCATGAAACATGGCTGGATTTTCTTTTGGATAACTTATACCAAAAACCTCATAATTAGGATTTATATAGCTATCCTCATCCCACTTTATCCAGGTGTACCTGTGCCTGTCTATATGGAGATTACCTGTTATCTGAAGAAGGGATATATCCATGTCTGAAACGTCTAATACTTTTGCACCCTGTACATAATATCTGTATTTTTTTCCATCATAGCTATTACAGTGCCTATCTCTAAAATCAAACCAGAATGTCGCTGTCTCTGCTAATTTATCACTGTCTATACAATGGGCTGAAGTTATAAAAATAGGGTCTTCAGAACTGTTTGAATGGTTTTCTATAAGATTTCCGCTACACTGATAAAGAAATCTTCCATCTGTGAATGTGTACATTGATGAGGAATGAACGTACTTCCACTTTCCTTTATCGTATTTGTCTGTTTCACATGCAACGTCTCTTGAAGGACATTCTGTTCTTATTCCCTGAATATTTATATTTCCCTTTTCATAAGGTTTTTGCCATGTGTAGATGACTTTATCAATTGTAAATGAGGGTTTTTTCTTACCTTTTAAATAAGTGTAGTAAATGAAAAATTTATTTCCTAAAAGGTCAGGAGTCCATCCTTCATAATTAACTTCCTGAACAGCCTTTTCATCACTGTCAGTTATAAAAACCTTCATTCCATTTTCAAGGGAAACATCTTTGAAATGAATTCTTCCTCCTTTTCCACCTTCAAAAACAATACTGTAGGAACATAAAATTTTTCTTTTTTCCTCAACACAGTTAAAATCATTTGAAGAGATATTTACCTCAACTGATTTACCGATAATAGGAGCTTCTCTTTCAGACTTGATAGAAGCTGTGGAAATCTCTTTAAGAGGATTCTGTATAACCTTTACAGGTGAAATTGAAGAAAGAGAAACCGCTTCTTTTTGAGAACTATCAGTGTAGGTATTACAAGATGAAAAGATTAAAACAATCCCCCCTATTATTAACCTTCTCATCCCCACTATCCCTTTTAATTTTGTTATGTAAGTATATTTTACAACCATTTCGGTTTTGTGTTTACCCTTTTAATGGTAAACTATTTAAAATTTTTGGTTAACGAGGTTGTTATGAAAGAGAAATTAAAAGAGATTGTATATAAATCTATAAATGGCGATGTTTTAACAGATGAAGATGGCCTTTTTATTCTGAATTATCCAGATGAAAAGGTTGAAGAAATTGTTGATGAAGTAAAAAGAATAAGAGAAGAGTTTTATAAAAATGAAGTTGAATTTTGTTCTCTTATAAATGCAAAAAATGGTGGATGTAGTGAGGACTGCTCATTTTGTGCCCAGTCCTCAAAGTATCCAACACCTATAAATGCTTATCCCCTTGTTTCAAAAAAAGAACTTTTAGAAGGCGCTGAAAAAGCTGTTTCAATAAAAGCCAACAGGTACTGTATAGTTACAAGTGGAAGGCGTGCGACAGAAGAGGAAGTTGAAAAAATAGCAGAGGCTGTGAAAGAAATAAAGGAAAAATACCCTGTAAAGGTATGTGTTTCTTTAGGTTCTATAGACAAAAAAGCTTTAGAAAAACTTAAAGAAGCTGGTGTCGAAAGAGTTAATCATAATCTTGAGACGTCAGAGAGATTTTTCCCTAAAATTGTTTCCACACATCCATGGAAAGAAAGATATGAAACCATTAAAAACATACAGGAAGTAGGACTATCCACATGTACAGGTGGTATATTTGGACTTGGTGAAACAGACAAAGATATAGTTGACCTTGCAAAAACGTATAGAGAGCTTGGTGTTGATTCTATACCTTTGAATTTTCTCATTCCTATACCAGGAACACCCCTCGAAAACAGTAAAAAGCTTACACCTGAAAGATGTCTGAAAATAATAGCCGTTTTCAAAGTTTTCAATCCTGAGTCTGAAATAAGACTTTGTGGAGGAAGAGAACAAAACCTTGGAAAGTACCACGATTTAGCAATGGAAATAGCAAACTGTCTTATGGCAGGTGGTTATTTGACAAGAGCTGGAAGAGCACCAGGCAAAGATGAAGAGATGGTAAATAGATTAAACAGAAAGCTGATAACGAAAGGTGAGAGTTTTTCCTATAAGAAAGAATTATCATTCAAATAGGGTTAATTTTTTTATTAACTCTTTTTCCCTTTCAAATATATATTTTGCTATTGTATCTTGCGCTTTTCTTGAGATTTCTAAAAATTTTATTCCTATTCTCTTTGTTGTTTTTGAATTTTCAACTACATAAACTATCTCACCTTTTACAGGAATATCTGTATCACATAATGTGAGGGTAAAATCTATTACCTGCTTTGGTTTTAAATCCACATTATGACCTATTACAACACCAACACCAGATTCGCTTATATCTTCCACAAGAAATGTATCTTCTTCCCAGCTCATTATCACAGGTTTTTTAATTGTTGTATCTATCCTTATATTTTTCCTGTCTAATTTTGGTTCTTTTGCTATAGATGGAAAAAAAGTAACTATTTCAGCGTTGTTGAAAAAAATAACAGGTAAAATGTATGTTTTTCCTTCGTACTTAAAATAAAGCTCTTTTCTTTCTAAGAGGGGTAGCTTCAACTTTTTATCAAAACTCCAGGAAATCTGTTTCCTTTTGTAATCTATATCTAATATTTTTATGTTAGCTTTAACAGGCATTCCTTCTAAAAATGCTGTTACTCCAACATGTTTTTGTTTATTCAGGTTTGATACTAATTTTATTATCTGTTTTTCAGACATTCACTCTCCACCTTAATCTTTGTACTATAATTTATCGTTCAGTTTATTTGTTGGTTTTAGCTGTGAATATTTTACATTATCTTGAGCTTATTTTTATTAAAGGTATAGGAAATAAGACTGTAAAATATCTTTTAGATATGTACGGTTCTCCTGAAAATATTTTCAACGCCTCTTATGAAGAACTTTCAAAACGTGTAGGTCATAAAACAGCAGAAATTATATTAAAAAGAGAAAAAAGTGTATCTGAAAAAGCAAAAAAGGAGTTAGAAGAGGCTGAAAAAAAGAGAGTTAAAATAGTTTCAATAAATGAAAAAGATTATCCAGAGCCCTTGAAAGAAATTCCAGACCCACCTCCTATTCTTTACATGAAGGGAAACTGTGTAAATTTGGAAAGGTCTGTTTCCATTGTTGGAAGTAGAAGACATACATCCTATGGGAGGATTGTAACAGAGAAATTTGCTTCGGAGCTTTCTAAAGAAGGTATTAATATCGTTTCTGGAATGGCTTCAGGTATAGATACAATAGCCCATGAATCAGCATTAAAAAACGGGACAACAACAGCTATTTTAGGAAGTGGTTTAGATATTATTTATCCTTATGAAAACAGAAAACTTTATCAAAAAATACTGGAAAATGGATGTGTTGTTTCTGAATACCCATTAGGAACACGACCTTCTAAATTTACATTTCCAAAAAGAAACAGGTTAATAGCAGCTTTTTCTTACTGTGTTATAGTAACAGAAGCACCAAAGAAATCAGGAGCTCTTATAACAGCAAAGCTTGCTAATGAATATGGTAGGCCTGTTTTTTCAGTACCTGCCAATATAAACAACCCCCTTGCAGAAGGAAATAACATCCTTTTAAAAGAAGGAGCATTTCCTTTAACATCTGTAGATGATATAAAAGAAAATCTTCCATACCTTTTTAAGAAGGATACAGTTAAATCAGATTCTTTTGAGCTAAATGAGTTAGAAAAAAAGATACTTTATCATCTATCTGAACCTAAACATCTTGATTTTTTAGTTGAAAAAACAGGCCTTTCCATTGATGAACTGATGATTGTGCTTTTTGATATG
>CAYTOE010000124.1:0-5036 GCA_964439255.1 uncultured Aquificales bacterium | reverse complement strand
CCTGAGGCGGGAGTCGAACCCGCACGCCCTTGCGGGCAGGGGATTTTGAGTCCCCCGCGTCTGCCAATTCCGCCACTCAGGCATAATTTTTTATTATACTGAAAGGAATATTTTTGTTCAATTTTTATGAAAAAATTTCATTATAAGAAATCCATGGAGTTAAAAGAACTGCTTTGCCTTCTAAATATCTGTTTCCTTCCCAGAGCTTATAATGTTCCATACCATGTGGTGATATTTCTATTTTCACTTTGAACTGATGAGGGTCTGTTATAACGACATCTTTTTTTATATCTATCAACATATCTCCCAAAGGATTTTCTTCCTCATCCAAAAATAACACCAATAAATGTTCTTCTCCTAACTCATAAACTGTTGCACCGGCAAATTTAAAATCAGGTTTTGTTCTTCTAATAGCTTCTTTAACAATTGACAGATACCCTTTTTTCTTTTTTAGTTTTTCTACGGTTTCTTTTTGAAGTTCAATTCTATTTTTCATTTTTAGCCCTCCTTAATCTGGTATTTTAAATATTTCTTTAACCGTAGAAGCTAAAACATTTTTAAAAGTTTCCTGTGCTTCCTCTTTTGAAGATAATCTTAAATTTTTCATTTTCAATATTGCCTGCTTTTTTATTTTTTCTTTTTCTTTTTCTGATAAATTTTTCCATAAAAAATTTATAATCCTTCCTTCTATCTCTTTTTTAGCTAATTCTTCCGGTATATCATGATTTAATTTAAGTAGTTCAGATGGAATATTATTTTTTTTCAGAAAAACCTTCCATTTTTTTTCATTTAGGATGCTTTTTTCTTTTTTATTCTGATTTTTTGGAATTTTTTTAGGATTTTTTAAATATAGGTCTTTTAACATTGTAAGGGAAAATTTTTTCTTCCTATGTGCAGGAAGCTGTAGGAAGGTTTTTTGAATTTCTTTTTTTATTTGTTCTAAAGTTATATTCCTGTTAAAAAATTCGTCTAAAATTCTTTTTTCTCTTGATGAGAGAATATGGTTTGTTCTTTTTAGATTTTTTAAAAATTTTTGTATCTCTGCAAAATATTCATTTTTTCTCATGAGAAAAATATAATGTCTGAGAAGAGGAATTTCAATAAAATAAAAAAGGCGCCTTTAAAGGCGCCTTTGGAAAATCTGTAAAGCAGGACATCTTAGAATAAAAATCCAGCTTCAAATCCAAGAACAAGTCTGCTGTCTTTTGTAGAACCATCATCTTCTTCAAATACTTTTTGATCTGTTGAAACGTAAGCTGCTTCAACTCTTGCAAATGTATTTTTAGTTGGTTTCCAGGTTGGAGTGATTGTGAAAGACCACGCACTTTTCTTTCCTGTTAAATAGATTAAACTTCCAAAAGCATCGTTTGAATCTCCATTATCAACATATTCAAGTCTTATTGGGAATGTAACGTTAGCAATCTGTGCATCTAAAAGGTCAATATCAATGTTAAGAGCCACACCCCATGCAGAGTCGTCAGCATTAGATCTTTTTGCAGCATCATCTAAAGTAGTGTAATCTACTTCTATTCCTGACTTTATAAGGCCAAAGTCAACAGAAGTGCAAAGTACATAAAGGTTTCTTCCTTCTGATTCATCATAAGTATGTAGTGCAACTTTTCCACCAATACCTACAAGGTCTTTTAGATTAAATGAAATTCCCGCTTCCCATGCATCAGTTACATGATAACCTACATCAGCGTCTGGGGAATGGTCATTATTAACATCAACATTAACAGAACCTTGTCTTAATCCACCACCTTGGTTGTAACCAGCATATACTTTAGCTATACCAAGGTCGTAAGTAACTCTTGCACCTGCATAAGCTACAGGATGTCCAGTGAAAAGAATTCCTCTTGTGTAATTTCTGTTAAGAATAGTTAAAGGAGCCTCTCCAAATTGGTTCCAGAGTAAACCAGCGTCAATTGATAGACCCTCTACTGGAGCAAGTGTTACATAAGCAAGCCATGGTTTGAAGTCTCCAGATGGAGAACCCCATTTCAATAAACCTGAAGCAACGCTATCACTTGCGATAACAGTTGGAACTGCAAAGTTAGCGAATGCTGCATTAAAACCAATTGGACTGTTTGGTGTAGCCTTTTTCATTAAACCAATAGCAAATGTTGAAACGTGGAAATTGTCATTATTTCCGTCATTATCGAAGTTTGAAGCTAAATGATCTGCATTTTGCCAGTCATATGATGCAGAAACACCACCGTATAATACAATGTCAGAATTTGCTACTGTTAATGTTCCTGCGTTAGCAACGCCTGCTGCCAATAATCCTGCTGCTGCTAAACCTAATACTTTCTTCATGCTGTAACCTCCTGAAAATAATTTTTTATAATATCCCTAAGATAGATTTTATTATAACGATTTTGTTATTGTCAATATCATTGCTTTTTATAGATTTTTTGTTCAAATAAAAAATCTTCCTCATATTGATCTATTAATACAATAAATGTGCCATTTTTTTAATTAAATTATTTGCGGATTTTATCTAATTTATGCGTTTGATTTTACTGAATTTTTGCAAAAAAACAAAAGGCAGAGCTCAAAAGCTCTGCCAATTTTATTCACAGCTTGGACAGATTTTATTTAGAAGTGGATCTGTTGGACATGCATCTATATTTCCGGATTTTACTTTATCTACTATCTCATCTCCATATTTTTCCCTTGCCATTTTTTCTATCTGTTCAATATCTTCCTCTGCTTTAGTTTCCTGAACTTCTTTTGTTTTTCTCAGACCAAAACCTCTTCTTGTTCCTCTTTTATTGACCTTCTGGGTGTATTTTTCACCTTTTACGGTCTTATCTATGAAGCAGTAGTATGTAGATTTTAAGCCTTTTTCCCATGCATACATGTATATATCAAACATATCATCCCTCAGGTCTTCTTCTATGTATATAGACTTTGATACAGCCTGATCTATGTATTTCTGGAATGCTGCAGCTATATCTATCTGCCTTTTAGGGTGTATCTCGTATGCTCCCTTGAAAAGCTCTTTGTTTATCTTGCCATCAAGTTCTTCTATATACTGGATAGAACCTCCGTTTGCTTTTATCTTCTGGGACATCTCCTCGTTCCACATATCGATCTCTTCAAGCTTTTTCATAAGCTGTTTGTTCACAACTATAAACTTTCCGGAGAGGGTATCTCTGGAGTATACATTTGAGAAGTAGCTGTCAATTGATGATGTTGTTCCTGCAATTATGGAGATAGATGCTGTTGGAGCAATGGCTAAAAGAACAGCATTTCTTCTCGGTGGATATGGATATGGTTTTCCTGCTTTTTTCATCTCTTCGTAGTGGGGGAACGCTCCTCTTTCCTTTGCCAGTTCTTCAGATTTTTTATAAGCTACATCTCTCATGAATTTTGCTACTTTTTCTGCAAACTCCACAGCTTCATCACTGTCGTAAGGAATACCTAATTCTACAAGAGTTTCTGCGAATCCCATCAGTCCGATACCTAAAGGTCTCAGATCCATCGTGTTTTTCCTTGATTCTTTAGAAGGATAGAAGTTTTTATCAAGTATGTTATCAAGGGCAACAACCATAGTTTCTATTGTTTCTTTTAGTTTGTCCCAGTTTATGTCTGTTTTATCTCTCCTCACATGTTTTGCAAGGTTGACAGAAGCGAGGGTACATACGGCTGTAGATTCCGGAGAGTTCGGAATGCTAATCTCTGTACAGTTTCCTGTTACTATGCCGTTAAAAATAAGAGAGTGATTGTAAAGCTGTGTAGTGTCGTATACATCTTCCTTTCCTGCGTACTCTATTTTTTCTACTGTTGCAAAGAAATGTTCATTTTTTCTACTGCACTTTGGATAGCCACTTTCTTCTCTTTCTTCTAAAACTTTTAAAGCTTTCTCTTGTTTTTTTCCTAAGAATCCGATTTTTTCTACAAAATCTATAGCATTATTACCACTAATAAGAAGTCTATATAATGGATTTGCCCCATAGATTCTTTTTTCTCCAGATTTTGTAATATAACTGAAGTGAGCCTCTTCTTTATCTCTCATTTTTGAGATAGAAGATTTAATTCCAAAATTTGAAAGTAAAATCTGAACATCTTCTAAAAGCTTTTTGCTTTTGCTTGCAAGCTGAATTGAGAATGTAGGAACTCCACTATTTTTAATAATATTCACAGTAGCATCTGCAGTAAATAATCCCTGTAGATATCCGATAACTGTTTCCTTTGTTCCTTTAAACACAAACTCAGGAACAGAAAGTTTATTTTCTTTACTAAATCCATATTTTTCTTCTAAAACTTTTGCAAGTCTTATATTTGCAAACCTTACCTTTTCGCTATTTTCAGTATGGTTCATAACCTTAGGTAAAGTGTTAGTGTAAATTCTATTATTACCCGATGTATAGTTTTCCCTTTCAATAACTTTATTGATAGATTCTAAAACCATTTCAGAAAGAGATATGTCTTCGTTATAAAGGTCTATATGAACCGTCTTATACCTATTTCTTTCTGCAAATGTTCCATCTCCAGTAATCAGTCCGGTTAATAGTCCTACCTCATAGTATCCTTCATTTCCAAACTGTCCTTCTCCAGATTGGATAAGAAGCTTATCTCCCGGTTTTAGCTGGGAAAGTTTAACTTTCTCTATTTTGTAATCTTTGGCATATTTCCCTTTTCCCAATTCATTGGGAACAGCTCTATAAAACTCATGCCAGTCAGTAGCTTTTATTCTGTATCCCTCTTTTGTTATTACTTCATAAACATCTGCATTTTCTGCCGTTTTGAACATTTTTAAACACTGTGCTGTTGAAACACCTTTCTCTTTCCAGTTTCCATCAGTTCTCCTGTCATAAGTTGCTATTATCGGCTCTCCTTTTTCATAAAGTTCTTTTGCCTGAACAAGTCCCCACTGGGTTGCAAGTCTTGTATCCCCTGTTACACAGAGATTTGAAGAGTTTATTACGCTATACTCTGGACATACATTATGTTCATTATGCCTGTCTTTCCAGCACAGCCATGGATGTCCGGTTTTAGCAAGTTTAAACAGATATCTGTTAAACCAGCCC
>CAYTOE010000123.1:0-5048 GCA_964439255.1 uncultured Aquificales bacterium | reverse complement strand
TGTTATACTTTTATAAGCATATATCTAAATATATTTTTTATGATGGAGATATTATGGGTAAAGCTTATAATCCAGATGATTATCTTTGTAGAATATGTGTTTATAAATCATGTTTGTATAAAAATAAAGGTAGAGAAATACTTTCAAAAGCTGCGAAAAAGATAAAAGACAAAAAGAGAACAAAAACCTTGATGATATCAGCCTCTGAAGATATATAATGTTATTAGAATAATAACTAAGGAGGCTAAAAATGTCAGATTGTATATTTTGTAAAATTGTAAATAAAGAAATTCCAGCGGATATTGTTTATGAAGATGAGCTTATAATGGCATTTAAAGATATTGCTCCTCAGGCAAAAGTCCATGTTTTAATAATTCCAAAAGAACATATACCAAATAACCTCTACCTTGAGGGAAGACACAAACCTGTAATAGGTCATCTTATTCTTAAAGCAAATGAAATAGCAAAACAGCTTGGTATTGCAGAAACAGGTTTTAGACTTATTGTTAACAGTGGTAAACACTCAGGACAGGAAGTTCCTCATATCCACTGGCATTTATTAGGTGGAGAACCTTTAGGGAGATTGATATGCAAGTAGAAAGGGTCATAGACATAAGAAATATGTTCTGTCCCACACCCCTTGCTCATCTTTCAAGGGAGTTAAAAAAAGTTCCAGTTGGAGCAAAAGTTAAAGTTCTTGCAAATGATAAAGGATTTGAAAGGGATATAAAAGTATGGGCTCACGATACAGGAAACCGTCTTATAAGTCTTGAAAAAAAAGATGGTGAATACGAAGCTATTCTTGAAAGAGGAAAAGGCTGGCATGGAGATACATTATGGGAAAAAATAAAATTTTATGCTGTAGGCATAAAACTGCATCTGATTATGTACCTTCTTGAGATTTTCAAACCAAAAAAACCAAAGTATCTCATTACTTTTATATCGATACCTGAAGGTTTCAGAGCTATTGAGTTCTTAGAAAAAAAGGGAATAACAGATTTTATAGCTCTTCCTGTTCCAGATGAAATATATGAGTACTGTGGAATCGTTATAGGTTTTAAAAATAAAAAAAGGGCTTTAGATGTATTTAACCTATTAAAAGAAAACGGGTTTGGCGTTGAGGATGTAAGGGAAGTTGATAAAGAAAGAAAGTACCCTATACTCCCTGAGTCTATTCAGTGCTCTTAGGTTGATATGTGTAAGAAAGGGTCAAACCCCAGACAATATGTAGAAGAAAAAAGGATATATGGTCTTTTAATGGCATTGTCAAAAGTTGATAGAGCCATTTTGACCCTGTAAGGCCAAAAATTAGACAAACAACCATAACAGCTATGTGCCATAAAACAGCAAAGGACAGACCTTTCAAAAATAAGTTCTTAGGTAAAGCATTATAGAAAACATGATTAACAAAAAATAAAGATAAAAAGATTGAATTAAGCTCATGTCCTAAAAAAAGAGCTATATCTTCCAATCCTTTAAACAGTCCCGCATCTATGAGCCATTCTGTGTATATTTTGTATGTTCCAAAAAGACCTAACCATCCGTTGAGGGCAACATCAACAAGGTACATTGTATATCCAGCAAGTAAAGAAGATAAAATCCAGGATGGAAGGTTAACACCTTCCAGCAGATGTATATTCAGAAATTTCATTGGGCTAAATTTTCAAAACGTTTTACAGTTTTATCAATAAAAAGAAAACCGAAAGGTATAACTGAAGCTATAACAATTTTTATAGCTGTTTCTTTTTCTAAAAGATTTTTTTTATAAACTTCATAAAGGTTATACAATAGATAAAGCCATAAAAAACCATGGATACTACCTACAATTCTTACAGGTAAAGGCTCTCCCATCATATACTTAATTGGAACTGCAATAAAAAATAAAATAATAAGAGAAATTCCTTCAATAATCCCTACTTTTCTTAGTTTTTCAAGCATGTCGTAGTATCTTTTCCTCATTTATGACTCCATTTTATTAAAATTAATAAAACATTATTATATTCTAATGATTAAGATTTTGTAAAAATTATGATGAAAATTATATATCTTAATAAGATTTTATTTTTTTCTTTCTTTTTCTTTTATTTTTTGATAGGCTTTTTGGGCAGCTTTTGTTTCTGCTTCTTTTTTTGAACGTCCAGTTCCTGTAGTTTTAATGTCCTCTGTAATTATACATTCCATTGTGAAGACTTTTTCATGTTCAGGACCCTTCGCTGAAATAAAACGGTACTTTGGAGTTATACCAAATACCCTCTGAGTTATTATCTGGAGCAAAGATTTATAATCCCTCGGTATATCACCTTTATCTATATCTCTAATAAGTTTTTCTTTAAAGAGTTTATTAAAAATCTGTCTTGGTGGATCTATAAAGTATCCACAATCAACGTAGACAGCACCAAAAACTGCTTCAAAAACATCGCACAAAAGAGATTCTCTTTCCATTCCCTTTTGTTGAATCTCACCTTTACTCAGAAGAACAAGCTCACTGAGATTTATAATTCTTGCAAGTTTTGAAAGATACGTTTCACTTACAACAGCGGAACGAATCTGTGATAACTCTCCTTCTTTTGCTTCTGGATAAGTTTTTATCAGTATTTCACTAACAATTAAGGAAATAACGGCATCTCCTAAAAATTCTAAAACTTCATAATCCTTTATCTTTCTGTGGTATTCCGCAACAAATGAACGGTGAGTTAATGCACTTAGTGGAAGAGTTTTATCTTTAAATGTATAACCGATTTTCTCTTCAAGCTTATTTATCCGTTCTAAAAATTCTTTTTCAATTTTATTCTTCATAAGCTTTAAATGCTAAACATGCGTTAGTTCCACCAAATCCAAAAGAGTTAGATATTGCAGTTTTTACAGGATATTCAACAGCTTTGTTAGGTGTGTAATCCAAATCGCAGTCAGGGTCTGGATGTTCATAATTTATTGTAGGAGGAATAATACCTGTTTCTATAGTTTTTACAGTTGCTACAGCCTCAACAGCTCCAGCAGCACCTAAAAGATGGCCTATCATTGATTTTATAGAGCTTATTTTTACTTTATAAGCATGTTCTTTAAACACTTTTTTAATACCTAATGTTTCAACTTTATCGTTTAAAGGTGTCGATGTTCCATGGGCATTTATGTAATCAATCTCATCTGGATTTAGTCTCGCATCATTTAATGCCATCTCCATAACTCTAATGGCTCCATCAGCATCTGCACATGGAGCTGTTATATGGTGAGCATCTCCTGTCATACCATAACCTACAATTTCTGCATATATTTTTGCACCTCTTTTCCTGGCATGTTCAAGTTCTTCAAGTATAAGAATACCTGCTCCTTCTCCCATTACGAAACCATCTCTTTCTGCATCAAAAGGTCTTGATGCTTTTTGAGGTTCTTCATTTCTTGTGGATAGAGCTTTCATATTAGCAAAGCCGGCTATTCCAAGGGGAGTTATAGCTGATTCTGTTCCACCGGCAATCATGATATCCGCATCACCACGTTGAATAATTTTAAAAGCATCTCCTATAGAATGGGTTCCAGTTGCACATGCTGTTACAATACAGGAGTTTGGACCTTTAAAACCAAACTCTATAGATATATAACCTGAAGCCATGTTTGAAATACCAGAAGGAATAAAGAAAGGAGAGACTCTTCTTGCCCCTTTTTGGAGAAGTAATGTTTGCTGTTCTTCAATGTCACGGAGGCCGCCGATACCGGTTCCTACAATAACTCCCGCTCTATTAAGGTCTATTTTATCAGGTTCAATACCTGAGTCGGCTACAGCTTCTTTTGCTGCAACCATGGCAAATTTTACAAAATCACTCATTCTTTTTGCATCTTTTGGGTTAAGGTACTTCTTAGGGTCAAAATCCTTAACCTCACCTGCTATCACCACAGAAAGATTATAAGAAAAAGGGTCAAAACGTTTAATAACGTCAATACCGCTTTTTCCCGATATTAAACCTTCCCATGTTTCTTTTACATTATGACCTAAAGGGGTTACTGCACCTATACCGGTAACGACGACCCTTCTCATGACTTATTATTCTCCTTTTTTCTCTTTGATGTAGTTTATAACATCAGCAACAGTTTGGATTTTTTCTGCATCTTCATCTGGGATTTCTACATCAAATTCTTCTTCAAACGCCATTATAAGTTCAACAACATCAAGAGAATCTGCCCCTAAATCATCTACAAATTTTGATTCTGGTTTTATCTGGCTAACATCAATACCAAGTTGATCTGCGATAATTTCTTTAATTCTTTCTTCCATTCTTTTGAAACCTCCGAATTTTATTGATTTTGAGATTTATATTAGAACATTCCACCGTTTACGTGGATTGTTTCTCCTGTGATGTAATCTGCAAGGTCAGAAGCAAGGAATACAACAGCGTTGGCAACATCTTCAGGTTTTCCAAACTTTCCTAAAGGAATTTGCTCAAGGTATTTTTCTTTTATTTCAGCAGGAAGTTTTTCTGTCATATCTGTTTCTATAAAACCTGGAGCAACAGCATTAACAGTAATGTTCCTTGATGCAAGTTCTTTCGCCAGGGATTTTGTAAAACCTATCAGTCCTGCCTTTGTTGTAGCATAGTTAACCTGTCCTGCATTTCCTGTAAAACCGACTACTGAGGAAATATTTATAATTCTTCCCCATCTTTTTTTCATCATACCTTTTACAACAAGCTTGGTTATCCTGAATGTGCCTGTGAGATTTGCGTTTATAACTTCTTCCCAGTCTTCATCTTTCATTCTAATAAAAAGAGTGTCTCTTGTAAGACCTGCGTTATTAACGAGAATATCTATGTTACCTGCTAATTTCTCAATTTCTTTCCATTGTTGGGAAATGTCCTCAGAAAAATCAAGTTTACAGCCAAAAGCCTCAACGCCGAACTCATTTTTGATATTCTCTGCAACTACTTCAGCTGTTCCTTTGTTCCTTCCTGTTATTACAACGTTTGCTCCACGCTTTGCAAATTCAACAGCTATAGCTTTACCGATACCCCTTGTTGAACCTGTAATTAGCGCCGTTTTACCGTTAAAATTCAAGTACT
>CAYTOE010000122.1:0-5049 GCA_964439255.1 uncultured Aquificales bacterium | reverse complement strand
ATAGAATTTAGCAAAAAAGAGAAAAATATTGTTAGCTTTCAGTGGGAAAAGTTTTAGGTAAAAAGGGAGAAGATATGATTGTAAGGGTACTTCTTTTATTTGGTATCATTGTTGGTCTTTATGCTATTTTCAATAACATAGGTGGTGTTTTTTTAGCCTTTAAGGTAGAAGATAGTACACTTATGGTGGCTAAACTTTTACAAAGCTTAATGCCTGTGACTGCTGGTGCTGTTATTGTTTATGTTTCAGCCACAAATCTATATGACATCACCTTTAAAAAAGGTAAAAAAGAGGAAAAATGATAGTTCAAAACATAGTTTTTAACAGACTCGGAAACTCCTTTTCTGCAATGATTGAGTATGAAAGGGAAACAATACAGATATGGGATGATGTTAAGTTTTGTAATGATGTTTCCTATGAGATAATTTCTGTATGTCTGGAAAATGATTTTAAGGTGTATTTAAAGGTTGGAACAAAGAATGCAGAGGTAGTTTTTGACAAAACAGGTTTTAGTGTTAAAAATTTTCATTTTGATGTTTTAGAGGGGTTTTTTATCCATAAAACAGAAAATCCAGAAATTTTGTTTAAGTTTTCCTTATCAGAGTTTCAGTTTATAAAAACAGCAAAAGAAGGAAGTTCTCTTAAGATATTTATTCCAGAGAAGAATTTTTTTAAAGGTATAGCCGAGTTTCTGAGTAATATTTAAATCTTTCTTATATCTACGTATGAACCTGTTGGAAAGCTTTTTAATTTTTCAAGATTTGAATAAAGAACATTTGCCGCTTCTTCAGGTGTCATTTTTGGGGCATCTTTGATTCTTTTAACAGAAGGAAATCTATTTTCGTCAGCAGATAAAACAAATTCCTCAAGCATTGGTGTCATTATAAGACCTGGAGCAAGGGCTATTAGATGGGTTTTCTCCATTTCCCTTGAATAAAGTTTTATAAGCATATTTAAAGCAGCTTTTGATATTGAATAACCGTGCCATCCTCTATTTCCATTAACAGAAGCACCGGAGGAAATAGCTATTATCTGTTCAACAGAAATTTCCCTGTCTATAAGAACATCAAGGATTACTTTGTTTGCCCATACGTTAATATCCATCATTTGGTTCATCTCATATATAGGTGTATCGTGTATATCCTTTAAAGGAGTTAAAATACCTGCGTTTAGTATGACTAAATCAAGTTTTTCAATACCTTTAAGTAGCTCTTCTGTGGATTTGTAAACTGTCTCTAATGCCAATAAATCACATTTTTTAAAATGGATTTTACCGGTTAAATTCTCTGGTAGATGTCTGCTTAAAGCATAAATATTAAAACCTTTAGATAAAAAAAGCTCTGCTAAAGCCTTTCCATAACCTGAGCCAATTCCTGTGATAAAAACCGATTTTGACATTTTTATACCTTACATGGGATTTTTTTTGAAAAAACAATTTCATCGGCAAATTCTAAAAGCCATGTGTGAAAATCTTTTTCATCAGGATGATATTTTTTTATCCATTCTTCATCATACTCTATTACTGTATCTTTATGTTTTTGAATTTCTTCATCACCAAAATTTATAGATATAGTTTCATTCGCAACAATAAACCTTAGAGAATCTGAATCAAGCTCTTTTACAAGTTCAGTTAGAGGTTTATCAAAATCTTCATAAGAAAGAATAAAATATTTATGTCTTACTATATCTTTTCCTTCCTCTTCGAGTATGTAGTGAATATCAACAACCTTTTCAACTATTGGTTTTTCAAACTTTACATTCCCAACTGTTACTTTTTTCATAATAAATCCCTCTCTAAGGCAATTTAAGAAAAAAATATAATTTTTGTGAAAAATTTTCAAGAATGAAATATATTAATATGTTATGGATAGAAAAATTAAAACAGCAGACGGAACAGAAACATTCTTTAATGAGGAATTTAAAGAAGCTTACCACAGTACAAAGGCAGGAGCATACACCGAAAGTTTGTACAAATTTGTTATCCCCTGTAAAATCCCCTATTTAGCAGAAAAGGGAAAAATAAGAATTTTAGATGTTGGGTTTGGTTTAGGATACAATGTGGCAGTTGCTATAACAGAGGCAAAAAGAAAAAATAAAAATGTAAAAATAAATATAATTTCTGTTGAAAAAGATAGAGATGTCATAAAAAAAATAAAACAGCTATCTGTACCGAAAGAGTTAAAAGAAGCGTACAGATTAATTCTATCAGGTGAGTTCAGAGAACAATCTTCTTTCGTTGAGAATTTTGGATGTTATACCGCAAAAGATGAAAATGTTCATTTAGAGGTTGTTTTGGGAGAAGGAAGAAATATTTTAAAAGCCCTTTCAGAAAAAAATATAAAATTTGATGCTGTTTTTTATGATGCTTTCTCACCAAAGGTAAACACAGAAATGTGGAGTTTAGACCTGTTTAAAGTCGTTAAAAATCTTATGGATGACAGAGCTATACTTGCAACATACAGCGCTTCTCTTGCGGTCAGAAAGGGTTTCTTAGAAGCAGGTTTTAAAATAGGTCTTATTGAACCTGTTGGAAGGAGAAGCTACTCAACAGTAGCAACAGTATCTGGAGAAATTCCACCTTTAACCGAAAAAGAGATGTACAGGCTTGAAAATTCACCTTATGCGATACCTTACAGAGACCCTGATTTAAGCATGAATAGGCAGGAAATAAAAAGAGTCTGGGAAGAGGAATTTTTAAAAAGGAAGCAGCTTTCAGAAAAATAATTTTTATTTTTCAAAGACTTAAGTATTTAAAAACATGGTGGAAACGTGGTAAAATACTAAAGTTATTTGTTTTAAGGAGGAACGGCTAATTGGAATTAGTAATAGACAAAACAGATTTACAAAATCTATTAAAAAAAGCCATATCAGCAACAGAGAAAAAATCCGCACTTCCAATACTCTCGAATTTTCTGTTAGAAGCAAAAGAAGATAAACTTACAGTTCAGGGAACAGACCTTGAAGTACATGTTTCAGTATCTGTTTTTGCAAAAGTTGAAAAAGAAGGTGTTGCCTGTGTAAATGCTAAGAAAATAACAGATATTTCGAGACTTCTTCCCAGTAATGAGGTTTACTTGAAACTTGAAGGAAACAACCTGAAAATAAAATCTGGAAGGACAAAATACAACCTTCCAGTATCACCAGCTGAAGATTTCCCAACTATGTATCCTTTCCCTGAGGATAACGCATTTATCATATCTGGAGAAAACCTTCAAAAATCTATTTCAAAAACTATTTATGCCACATCAAAAGAGGAAAGCAGATTTGCCCTTCAAGGTGTTCTCTTTAAATCTTTAGATGGAACAATAGATGTAGTTGCAACAGATGGGCATAGACTTGCTCTCTATACGATAGATAGAACAGGAACAGGAGATATAAATATTATCGTTCCTCAAAAAGCCCTTAATGAACTAAAAAAACTTCTTACAGGTTTAGAAGATGTTGAGGTAGCTGCAACAGACCAGTATGTATTCTTTAGAACTAAAGAGTGGATACTTATGAGCAGGCTTTTAGAAGGAGCTTTTCCAGATTACAGTCAGGTTATACCTGAACAGTTTTCAAGAGAAATAACTGTAGATAAAAAAGAGTTTTTAGATGCTGTAAAAAGGGTCTCAGCTGTTATAGAAGGGGATACAAAACCTCTGAAATTAACATTGAAAGAAAACACACTTGAGCTTAAAAGCGCTTCTCCTGAGTACGGAGAGGCTGTTGATGAAATAAATGTTGACTATCAGGATGAAGAATTTTCGATAGGTTTCAATGCAAAATACATAATTGAAGCTGTAGATGTGGTTGATACAGATAAGGTAATAATAAAATTCACAAATCCAAATGCCCAGACTCTGTTTGTTCCTTCAGAAGAAACTGATAGATACAAAGCCATAGTTATGCCTATGGAGATAAGTTAAGGAGAAAAAAATGGAAAATGTAAGATTGGAATTTAATATTTCAATGTACAAAGATTATCTTGAGTTTCAGAAAAAGATGATGGAAATGTTGTTAAACAAAAACATACAGATTGATGTTATTTCAAAGGAAAACACAAAGACTGTTGAAAATATCATCTCCGGGAATAAAGTATCCATCTACGCATAAATCCTTATTTATCAAAAACTTTTAAGAGGTGTTAAGATTGGAAGAAAGAAAAAACACTGTTATTGAAGAGTACGGTGCAGAAGCAATAGATGTTGTTGAAGGTCTTGACCATGTAAGGGCAAGACCTGCTATGTATATAGGAGATATAGGAGAAAGAGGGCTTCATCATCTTGTATGGGAACTTGTGGATAACGCTGTTGATGAAGCTATGGCCGGTTATGCAAGAAATATATCTGTTGTTCTACATGAAGATGGTTCTGCAACAGTTGAGGATGATGGTAGAGGTATTCCTGTTGATATTCATCCAAAAACAGGAAAACCGGCCGTTGAGATGGTTTTCACAGTTTTAGGGGCAGGTGGTAAATTTTCAAAAAAAGCCTACCAGTACTCAGGAGGTTTACACGGTGTAGGTGCTTCAGTTGTGAATGCCCTTTCCAAATGGCTTGTAGTTGAAGTTTACAGAGATGGAAAGGTTTATAGGCAGGAATACGAGAGGGGAAGAGCTTTAACCCCTTTAAAAGTAGTTGGTGAAACCCATAAAACAGGGACAAAAGTAACATTTATGCCAGATGATGAGATTTTTGAAACAACAAAATTTAAATACGACACAATAGCAAAAAGATGTAGAGAATTAGCATTTCTAAACTCTGGTGTAAGATTTTTTACAGCTGATGAAAGAACAGAAATAGAAGAGGAATTTTTATACCATGAGGGTATAAAAGACTTTGTAAGGGTACTAAATCAGGCTAAAGACCCTCTTTTTAGTGAGATTATTTATGTTAAAGATGAAAAAGAAAGGGTTATTGTTGAAGTGGCTTTCCAGTACACAAAAAGTTACAACGAAGTAATAGAGAGTTTTGTTAATAACATAAAAACTGTTGAAGGTGGAACGCATGTTGCAGGTTTCAGAGCTGCATTAACAAAGGCTATGAACAAAACACTGTCTGGAATGAG
>CAYTOE010000121.1:0-5132 GCA_964439255.1 uncultured Aquificales bacterium | reverse complement strand
TATAGACACAAAAAACAGAAGAAAACTTTTTAAAAAAGATTCTTTTTCATAACCGGTTCTAAAAATTTTCATTCTAAAAGATATCCGATTCCTCTAACAGACTTTATATTTATTCCCAACTTTTTCTTCAGCTTAGATATATTTACCCTAAGGGCAAGGTCAGAAGGATTCTGCAATATATCTATCAGGTCTTCTTTTGGAACAATGTTCCCTTGATTTTCTATTAGCTTTTCTAAAATTTTCCTTAAAACCCCACCAAGATTTATTTCTTCTTCTCCTTTAAACACCCTGTTGTCTTTTATTGTTATATCTCTATACCTTAACTCTTTCCTTTTAGAAAATCTCTTAAGTCTTGCGTTTATTCTAATAAGCAGTTCTTCCGGGTCAAATGGTTTTTTTATATAATCTTCAGCTCCTATTTCAAATGTTTTTGCTATTGTGTTTACATCCTGCAAAGCGCTTATAAATATTGCTGGTGTTTCATCCTCAGAAGCTCTTAAATCTTTAAAAAAATCTATACCATTTCCATCTAAAAGATTTATATCTATAACATAAATATCGTACTTATTTTCAAAGGTTAAATCTGCTGCTTCATCATAGCCTTTTGCTATATCAACAGAATAACCGTTTAGTTCAAGATATGTTTTTAAACTCTCTGCAAGTATTAAATCATCCTCAAGGATAAGTATTTTCCCCATTTTAAAACCTTAGACCTATTTTTCCAAAGATAGTATGGTCAACAGCAGCTCTATTGAGACCGTAGCTGTAAAGTAAAGATAAAAACCAATCTTCTGTCAGGTCATAAATAAGATAAAACGATGTGTAAAACTCATCATCAAATCCAGATACAGTTGCCTGTGAGTAATCTGCAGATAAGCTCAGGTACAGCTTCTCAGAAAATTGATTTCCTAAACCAATAGAAGCATTAGCGCTGTTCTTTAATCCTTTTTCATTTGTAAAAATGTAGTTTCCGTATGCAAAAATATCAAATGAATCTATATACCAGTCTAAAAGTATAGAGGGTGATATATCAATACTTTTAGATGTTTCAGACGTTGGTAACTTCAGATTTAAACCAATTTGAGCGTATAGGTCATTAAACTGGATTATATAACTTCCAAAAAGATATGTATCACCTATATCAGAGTTGTTATTTATAGAGTCAAGAATATAACTACCTGTTATTGAAAAATACCAACGCTGGTTAGAATACGAAAGAGTGATGTAAGAAACAAAAGAAGAATCTCCTTCATCAACGGAATAAGAAGAAGAAAGCTTTATATAAAAATTTCCTTTCTCTTTTAATGGGCAGCCATCTGCACCAACAAGAACATCAAAAGGCGTACCTGGACATTTATCTACAGCATCATCTACCCCATCTAAATCTTCATCAACATAGGCAAAAGCAAAACTAAAAAGAAGCAAACATGTTAATAAAAGCCGATACATTCACCCTCCCTATCTATTATGGTTCCATGGCCCACCGTGATTTTTATTTTTTCCACCACCCCAACGCCCTTTTCCATCTCCCATTCCACCATGCTCAGGATATCCTCTTTCTTTCATTTCATGTCTCATACTTTCCTGATGTTTTCTCATCATATTCCTCATTTCCATTCTCTCTTTCTCACTAAAATGTCCCATTTTGTTTCCAATATGCATCTTTTCATGCATATGCATACCGCCACTGAGCTGTCTGTGGAGCTGTTTCATAATATTTATTCTTTCTTCAGCTTTCAGTTTTTTTATAAATAGTTTAAGCTGATTCATCTTTTTGTACCTTTCAGAAGGAGGAGCTTTTTTAACCTCTTGAATAAGTTTTTCGATTTTTGATTTAATCAAAATCTCCTCTCCTCCATATGAAAGGGAAAAAACACCTATTAAAAAGCCGACAAAAATCTTTTTTAGCTTCATAAATCTCTTCTCATTTATCTTTTATAGGATTATAAACAAAAAATGTTAACTGTTTGTTAATTTTAGACCATATATACTATAATAATATTGGGTTTTATTATGAATAAATTAAAGATAGTTATTCTAAAAAAATTTTTAGGAATAAAGGAAAAATTCAGTTTTCCTCTTTTCTTGAGAGGTCTCATTAAAGAGTACTTCAGGTCACCTCCTATAACTGTTGATGCTGTATCTATATTTTTCTTTTTAGGTAGATGGCTCCCGTTTTCTATAGCGATAGGTATATTAACCGGTGTAATAGCTTCATTTATGGATTTACTTGTTATAAACATAAACCATATCCTTTCTCTAAACATCATTCTTTTATTTATATATCCAATTTTGGTATCAGTAATAACAGGATTTTTAATAAAAAGGGACAGTGAGATAGCTGGTCCAGGAATAGGATTTTCTATTCTTCATCTAAA
The DNA here is from genome assembly GCA_964439255.1 of uncultured Aquificales bacterium. Lineage (GTDB taxonomy): Bacteria > Aquificota > Aquificia > Aquificales > Hydrogenothermaceae > JAADDV01. Next base: position 2,754 of record CAYTOE010000121.1, on the reverse strand, counting down.
GACAAAAAAATTCCTAAAAATAAAATCTCTCTTTTATAAGTTATTTATCTCCATTTTAACTCTTTCTGGTGGCTTCATAGCAGGTAGAGAAGGTCCTTCTTTCTATTTAGGTGTTGGTATCGGTGAATGGGTAGGAAAATCTTATGGATTTGGAAAAAGATTTAAAAATATACTTGGTCTTATTGGGGCAGGGGCTTTCACTGGAGCTCTTTTAAAAGCTCCTCTTGGAAGTGCTATCTTTGCGATGGAGCTTGAAAATATGTATGACCTTAACTATAGACCTTTTATACCTATGATTGTTGCTTCTATTATGAGTTATTTAACATTTTCGTTTTTCAGAGGAAACCATGCTTTTATAGCTCTTCATAGTAAACCTGTATGGACGCTTGAAAGTATACCATACATTATAGGAATGGGAATGGCAATTTCTGCGGTTACGTATATTTATACACTCGTTTATCATTTCTTCGCAAAAGCATCAAAGATAATACCTTTAGAAAGAAGACCCATAGTTGGAACATTAATCGCTGTACCTTTATTAATAGTTCTTTATCTGTTGATAAAAGACCCTGATATTTTATCAGCCCCTGTAAACATGAATATACTTTCCAAAATGGCACAATCCAAATTTGATATCTGGATAGATTTTGCAGTGATTGTTTTTACCATACTTATTACAAGCTTCACACTTGGTTTTGGCATAGCTGGAGGTTTAATACTACCTGTCTTAATAATAGGTGCTGCTATGGGAAATATATTTGGGCATATTTTTCCCAATGAACTCGTAATGTTTACTCTTGCAGGAATGGGAGCTGCACTTGCTGCAGCTGCCAAAACTCCTCTCGCAGCTATAGTAATGATTACCGAGATGAGCCATGATGATGTTGTTATTCCTATGACAGCTGCTGTTATAACAAGTTATTTGGCAAGCTTTGGGTACAGTCTTTATTTGGGACAGGAGAATATATTTAAAGGAAGTCTTAAGGACTTTAGAACTTACAGAATAGAAAAAAAAGATGAAACTTGAAGAAATACTTCATTTTTTTATTATTCCTGTAATAATCGGTATTGTAGGCGGTACTTCGGCATATATATTTCGTTATCTAATAAAGATATTTTCCCATTTATATAACAGCGTAAATATACTCTACTCCGGATATTTTTCTATTTTTTTTATGCCGATTTTTTTCTATGTTTCGCATATAACAATAAAAAAATTTCTAAAAGAACATTCAAATATCACTATTGATGAAATAGCAAAAAAAATTTCATTAATGGTAGGGAAGTTCTCTTTTATAAAAGGTTTTTTAGCTCTTATCCTTACATCTTTAAGCATAGGTTTTGGTGTACCTGTTGGAAGGGAAGCTCCCATTGCTAAGTTAGGAGGTTTACTTACAGAAGTTTTTATAAAATTAGCAAAAATACCAAGAATAAACATCCCAATTTATCTAAGTGCAGGTGTTTCTTCAGCTCTATCAGCAACATTTAACGCACCTATAGCAGGGATATTTTTTGGACTCGAAATAATATTGGGAAAAGTAAATACATATATTGTAATTCCCTTAATAATATCTTCATCTGTTGCAACACTTATTGCAAGAGAGTTCATCGGTTACTATACAGCCTTTTATGTTCCTCATCTAAACTACAGTGAAAAATATCTTTTTCTCGTTCCAATTGGTGCTGTTTTTTTCAGTTTCATATCTCTTTTAATAAATGCTTCTTTAAGACTTTCCAGAAAACTTAAAGTGAAATACAGACACAACTGGGAAAAAATAGTTTTATTTTCAGGTTTATTAGTGGGTCTGATAATAGCCTTTTTACCGGAAACAAAAGGTGTAGGTTACGATTATATAACACATTTATTTGTAAACAGTTATAGTATCTCTTATACATTTGCTGTTATGACAGGTAAACTAATAGGTGTTATTCTTTCCTTAGGAAGTGGTTTGTTTGGTGGCTTAATGTCTCCTTCTATTTTTATAGGAGCATTTGGTGGATACTGGTTTGGAAGTCTTTTTTCAGACATTGATCCAAGAGTTTTCGCTCTTATAGGAACAGCCTCTATCTTAGCAGGAACATCAAAAGCACCTATGAGAAGTTCCATAATAATTATAGAACTTACCCATTCATATCAACTTTTAATACCTATTCTTTTTTCAGCAGCTATAACATCTTTTATACTTTCAAAGTTTGAACCTGGCTCTTATTTTAAAAGAACACTTATACAAAAAGGTATTGATATTGATAATGAATTTTTAGTTGAATTTATAAATAACTGTGATTTTTCAAAGTTCATTGAAAACATTCCTCCTGTTAAGATAAATGATAATCTTTCGCAGATTTTTAAAAAATTTTCAAAGAGAAAAACGAACTATATAGCTGTTGTCGATGAAGAAAATAAACTCGTTGGTGTAATCTCTTCCAGAGATATTAGAAAAAGATGGCTGCTCAGGAAGAAAGAACTTAAAGCAAAAGATATTATGAGTGAGAAACCTTTTCATATAACGGAAAATATCTGTTCTGAAGATATATTTAAAGCGCTTTCAATCCTTGACGTATCCCATGTACCATATACAGATTCAGAAGGAAAGTACAAAGGTATGCTAAACCTTCATAAATTTTTAAAAGAATTATCTCTTGCAAAAATGCCGTATAGGATTGCTTAAAAATACATTTAATATATGGGTTTCATAAAATCTTTTATCTATTAGACACTTTTCTATCACATAGAGAATATTTAATTTAATTGTG
>CAYTOE010000120.1:0-5138 GCA_964439255.1 uncultured Aquificales bacterium | reverse complement strand
TTTGCATATATAATCATACAGTTATAATATGTAAAAATCAATATCTTGTATCGGTTCAGTACTTAGTGAACACATACCAGTAGAAATTTTAACTGGGTTTTAAAGGAATGCTTAAATCATATATTTGTGGATAAGAAGATAAAGAGAAATGGCTTTAAAACAATTAAGGTAGAACTATACCTTAAAAAGAAAGGTAATTAACAATTTTATGGGTGAAATGTATATCTATGTATAATTTTTGTATATGAACAGCAACAGTTGATAGAAAAACAAAACTTTTTGAAATAAGAAAGTGAACAAAAAATACTTTAAACATTAAAAGAAAAACGAAAGATATTGCAAAAGCTGTTAGTTTAATTAAAAGAATTTTAATTTTATGGTTTAGCAGAATCTCTTGCTCATGTGTTAATTATCCTTTTTCTGTAAGTCTGGAGTTTGTTGTGGGCTAGCCTTGTAGGTTCTGGTAGTTTGTACCCATTGAGGCACAGCAGAGTTAGCTGCACTGAAGAAAATACAGAAATGTTGTTTCCCGGTGAAACAAAAACAGGGTTTGTGTTTTTCTTTGTTCTTACTATGTATCCTCTCAGTTCACCATCTACATAAACCGGACTGTAGGCTTTAGGTCTGTTTGGGGGTTCTTTAAAATCTCCTACAAGCTTAGATTTACCACAGCCGACAGAAATTGTATCTGTTACAACCCCGAAATGTGCTGCAATTCCCAACTTTCGAGGATGAAGTATTCCCATTCCATCAACAATAAAAGCGTCCGGTTTAGAGGTGAGCTTTTCATAAGCCTCTAAAATAACTGGTAATTCCCTGTAAGCTAAAAATGTTGGAATATATGGAAAATCTATTTCTTTTTCTGCAAAAACAGTTTCAATCTCTTTAAAGTTATTTTTTATATCAAGAACAGTTATACAGGCTATTCCTTTTGTGGGATTGCTCCAGATATCTGTAAATGTTACATCTATACCAGCTACGTATCTTATTTTAGAAATAGGCTTTTTATCCCTCAGATGAAGCTTTTTAGAAAGGTTTATCTGCTCATTTTTTAGTTTTTCAATAAGCTCTTTTGGAATATTGGGAGGTATTCTCATCTTTTAAACCCTGAAATTTATTTTGTCTTAATTATAGTTTGTTTCCCAAATAAACGGTAGAATATTTTAAAAATTTTTAGGGGAATACGATGAAAAGGTTGTTAACTATAGAAAATCTGACTTTCGCTGGGATTATTTTTGGGATTCTGTTTGGTGTTTATTTTAAAGATTTGGCAATCCATATTAAACCGGTTGGTGATGCCTTTTTAAGTGGACTTAAGATGATAACAATTCCCCTTATCTTTGCCTCTGTTTTCATCAGTGTAGCTGGGCTTTCCTCTATTAAAGAGATAAAAAATCTGGGAATAAAAGCTATTGTTTATTATTTTTCAACGACAGCCCTTGCTGTGGCTACAGGTATTATCATTGTTAATATTATCCATTTTTCACCTGTTGAGGGTTTTTCTTCTTCTGAAAGTGTAAATATCCATAAAAACTTTTCTATAGAAAGTTTTTTACAGAGTTTTATTCCTTCCAACATTTTTAAAAGCTTTTCTGAAGGTAAAGTTTTACATGTTATTGTTTTTTCAATACTGTTTGCCATAGCTGTTTTAACAATTCAGAATCAGAAAAAGGAAACTATAACAAGGTTTTTTGATGGGATAAATGAATCTATGCTAACTATAGCAAAATGGATAATAAATCTTTCCCCTTTAGGGGTTTTTGCTCTGGTTTCATACATTGTTGCAGAAAAGGGGCTTGGTTCTCTGTTATCCCTGTGGCAGTATGTTCTTGCTGTTGTTGTAGGTCTTTTTATCCATGCAGTTTTTAACCTTGGTTTAATAGCTTTTGTTGTTGGAAGGTTTAATCCATTTAAATATTTCTTAAAAGTGAAGGAAGCTTTACTTATCGCCTTTTCAACTTCATCAAGCTCAGCCACGCTTCCTGTTTCAATGGAGGTTGCAGAAGAGAAAGGAAAGATAAAGAAAAAGGTTGCAGGTTTTGTTCTTCCACTTGGAGCAACAATAAATATGGATGGGACAGCCCTTTATGAAGCTATTGCTGCTATGTTTGTTGCCTCTTTTTATGGTATTCATCTTTCTATTGGTGAGGAGATTGTTATATTTTTCACAGCGTCTTTAGCAGCTATTGGTGCTGCTGGCATTCCAAGTGCTGGTCTTGTGACTATGACTCTTGTTTTTACTGCTGTTGGTATTCCTTTAGAGGGAATAGCTCTTATTCTTTCTGTTGATAGATTTTTAGATATGTTGAGAACATCAGTTAATGTATGGGGTGATTTAATAGGTGCAAAAATTATAGACAGGTTTATAAAAGGGTAGGAAAAACCTACCTGAACATAAGCTTCATTTCTGAGAGTTTACTTAGAAACTCTACAGATTTCTTTTTGAGTTCTCTAAACTCTTTTTCAAGTTCTTCATCTTCGCAATCTGTGCTGCTGTAAAGTATTATTCCTTCCATAAGGTCATTTATCTTTTCAAGTTCCTGTGAAAGTTCTGTATAAAGTGTTGCAAGGTCGGAATTTTTATCAACAACAGATTTCAGGGTTGTACTGAACCATTTATAAAAATCTGTTTCATATACGGGAATAAATTTTTTCTGGGAAAACATTTTAGGGAGCATTGCTATCCAGTCTGTAAAAAGTCCTTCCCCTTCTACAAATATCTGCCCATCTCCTATATTAAACTTAAACAGATTTTCTTCCATTGATTTTATCGCATTTCTTGTGTTGAAAGAGCTTCTTTCAAGGTCTAAGAAAACTGTTTTGAATGAGTTCATTCCTGAATTTATTGTTTTCACATCTTTTTCAACATTAAAAAGAGCTTTTTCCTGAACGCCTAAAAGTTTTGTTATTTCCATAATTGCGTTTGTTATATCAGCCACCTGTTTTCTTATTTCATTTATTTTTTCCCCTGAGTGGTGCATTGCATCTTTTACTTTTATAGCTTCATCTGCCTTTTTTTCAAGCTGCTCTGCAAGGTGTAAAATAGCTGAAGATATTGAGCCTACAATGTTTCCTATCTCCTGTGCAGAGTGAACCGTCCTTGTTGCAAGACCTCTCACCTCATCGGCAACAACAACAAATCCTTTTCCATGTTCCCCAGCCCTTGCTGCTTCAATAGCCGCATTTAAGGCAAGCAGGTTTGTCTGGTCTGCTATACTTTTTATAGTATTAACAACTGTCTGTATCTTCTCCGATTGTTTTGTTAAAACTTCCACTTCATTTCTCAAAGAAACTACTTCATCAGCAAGTTTCTGAACATCATTAATTGAGGAAACAATTACCTGTGAACCTTTTTCAGCTGCTTCTTCAACCCTCTTTGCATTTGAATGAACATTTTTTATATGGTTATTTACATTTTCTACAGTTTTTACAAGTTCAACAGATGAATTCTCTAATTTTTCAGACACAAGCAAAAGCTTATCACTTTTGTTTTTTGTGTTTGTAAGGTCTGTTATAAGAATGCCAGAATCTTTTGAAACTAAAACAGATAAATCCATAAGTTTCTCAAAAACTGATTTTATCCAGTTTATAAAAACATCAAACTCCTTTCCAAGTGTCCCAAGTTCATCAGTTCTGTTGAGGGAAAGGGTTTTATTCAGATTTCCTGTTTTTATTTCCTGCATAGTGTTAATCATCTCTTTTATTGGATTAACAATAGCTTTGTATGTTGTAAAAGCACCTATACCTATAACTATTAAGCTGAATAGTGGTATAAGAACTACAAGTGTTGAAGCAAAATTTAAAACAGAACGGGCTTCTTTTTCTATCCTGTTTATAGAAGAGTCAATACTTCCTTCTAAAACCTTTATATTCTTTATATCCTGCGAGCCTAAAATTCTACTTAGCTGTGGCTTTATATGGTCTGGAATATTATTCTGGCTAATCAAAATACGTATTTTTTTCAGAAAAAGGTTTTTTTCTCTTTCATCTCCAATTTTTACTGCGCTTTCAACTTCTTTAACAGCTGCTTTTAAAGAGAGTAGATTGCTTTTTTGACTTTCCAATGACTGGTAGTGTTTTATTTTTATATGAACGTACTCAGTAAGAATAAAAATAAGTAAAACCTCAACAACAAGGGAAATAATAAGTTTTGTTTTTATTTTCATAAATCCACTCTCCCTTTTTTTTCTTTTATTCTTTTTCTACAACTATTTTGTAGAGAGCCAGAAGTTTATTCACAATTTCATGAGATATATCAATCATTTCATTAACTTTATCATAAGCTTTTATACCATCACCGTCTCTTGAAAGTTTTAAGGCTTCTATACCTGCAGAATGAATCTTTTTATGGGGTTCTTCCATCTCCCTGAATATTTTCATTGCCTCATTTCCATATTTTTGTATCTCTATCATACCTCCGTCATAATACCACTTCCCAAGATTGCATGTTGTATGGTCTGTAGGTTCCCATACTATAACACCTTCTATTGATTTCATTATGTTTTGCATCCATGAACCGTGTTCTATAATTCTTGTTAATAACTGGATACCAAGGCTATCTTTTAGTTTTGAAAGTAAATTCCACGCTTTTAAGCCACTGTTAAATGTTCTATCTGCTGTTTCATCAAGTTCAATAGCTATACTTTCAACATCTTTTAGGGATTCTAAAAGTTTTTTGGCATCCTGAGACATTTCTGAGATAATTTTTGCCTGCTCTTTCACATTTTCTGTCTGTTCATTTATCATTCCTGTTATTTTTTCTCCTGACTCTTCTATCATTTTAAAGATAGTTGTTATCTCAGATGCATAATCAACTCCTTCTTTGACTATCTCTCTAACCTTTGATACCTCATTTTCTGTCTTTTCCATCTCTTCAACAATAGCGTTTATAACATTTCTTATCTCATTTGCGCTTTTTGATGTTTTTTCTGCAAGTTTTCTCACTTCATCAGCAACAACGGCAAAACCTCTTCCAACTTCTCCGGCTCTTGCCGCTTCAATAGCCGCATTTAGGGCAAGTAGATTTGTCTGTTCAGTTATTTCAAGGATAACATCAAGGATATGTTCTATACCGCTTATTCTCTTTTTTAACTCATTTGTAGAATCTGTGAGTTGTTCCATTACATTTTCTGTTTGAT
>CAYTOE010000119.1:0-5270 GCA_964439255.1 uncultured Aquificales bacterium | reverse complement strand
ACTTTTGGGATTTGGTTTTTGCGTTTTTCTTTTGTCTTCTTCAGGCTTGCTTTAATTTTTTGTTTTTTATCTAAAACTGTCGGCATTTGAAAATCCTCTATAATATTATAGCAGATTAATGATTAATAGGTTTTTGAGAGTTTCTAATGAAATGGGATGAATGGAAAATTATCAGGTAAATTCTATAGAATCCACTTCCATTTGTTATAATATAAAACTTAAACACAACGTTTTCAGGTGAAAAAATTATGGGAAAAATTATAAAATTCCCTTCCAACAAAGAGGAAACAAAAGAAACCCAAAATGAAATACAGCAAGATGTCAAATCAACATCAGACATAAAGAAAAAATTCAGAGAAAGAAAAAAAGAAAAGATAAAATCAATATATAAAACAAAACCATTTGAACAGAAAGTAAAAGAGGGTGTTGAAGAGTATGTTCTCGGGAATTTTGCCGTAAAAACTGTCTTAGGATTAGATGTAATTTTTAAAGAAAATGAGAAAAAAGAGGTAGGTGTATCTGGACTTTTATCCTATGAACACAAAAGGAAACCTGGAACATATATGGCTGATTTTATAGCAAAAGGACATATAGATAAAGATGGAAAGGTTGTCATTGATGAACTTGCTTTTAAAGCAGGTGAACCTGAGTATTACAACACAATTTTAAAAATATTAAAAGCAAAAAAAATTTTACCAACTATAAAAGGAGCTTAAGATGTCAATGCCATCACTCAGAATAGGTCAGTATGAGATAGAATACCCTATAATTCAGGGTGGAATGGGTGTAGGTATATCATGGGAAAACCTTGCCGGTACAGTTTCAAAATACGGAGGACTTGGTGTTGTCTCTTCCGTAGGGACAGGTTATAGACACCCAAACTATGTAAAACTCAAAGATGGAAGACCTATAGGAAGCAAATATATACACAGTAAAGAAGCACTCCAGAGAATAATAAGAGATGCAAAAGAGATAGCAGGTGGTGAGAAAGCTGTAATAGGGGTTAATATCCTGTATGCAATTACAGATTATGGAAGGGTTGTAAGAGACTCTATAGAAGCTGGTGCCAATATAATTATCACAGGAGCAGGGCTCCCACTTCAGTTACCAAAGTATGCCCCAGAACCACATGTTGCCCTTGTTCCTATAGTATCTTCAGCAAGAGCCCTAAGAGTTATATGTAAGCACTGGAAAAAGAAGTACAACAGACTTCCAGATGCTGTAGTTGTAGAAGGACCAAAATCTGGAGGGCATCAAGGAATACCTTATGAGGACTGTTTTAAGCCAGAGTATCAGCTTGAAAATCTTGTTCCAGAGGTTATAAAAGAGAGGGACAAATGGGGTGATTTTCCTGTAATAGCCGCCGGTGGAATATGGGATAAAAAAGATATTGAGTATTACCTTTCTTTAGGTGCAGCTGGTGTCCAGATGGGAACAAGATTTGTTGGAACATACGAATGTGATGCATCACCGGAATTTAAAAAAGTTATTATAAATGCCAAAAAAGAAGATATTATTCTCCTAAAGTCTCCTGTTGGATATCCAGCAAGGGGAGTCGTCACACAGCTCATAAAAGATATAGAAAAAGGGACAGCACCACAGGTTAAATGTGTTTCCAACTGTGTTGTACCATGTAATCACGGCGAAGAAGCAAAAAAAGTAGGTTATTGTATAGCTGACAGGCTTGGTGATGCTTATCTTGGAAAAAGAGAAACTGGTCTGTTTTTCAGCGGTTCAAATGGTTACAGAATAAAAAGGCTTGTACATGTTAAAGACCTTATGAAAGAGTTAGTGGAGGGAATTCCTTCTGGTCAGGAAATACCTGAAGGTGAAGAAATACCGCAGGTGAAATAATGAAAGTTGTTGCTGTTTTGCTTGCAGCTGGAAAAGGTAAAAGGTTTGGTGAAAAAAAACAGTTTATAAAACTGAAAGGTGAGCCCCTTTTCCAGTACTCACTTAACACTTTAAACAGGATTGATTTAATAGATGAAATAGTTCTCGTTCTGCCAGAGGAGGATATAGAGAGAATCAATCCTCCATCTTTCACCCCTTTAAAAAAAGTTAAAGGGGGAAAAGAAAGGCAGGACTCTGTTTTTAACGCTTTAAAAAGTATAGAAGATGCAGATATAGTTGTTATTCATGATACAGCAAGACCATTTGCTACAGAGAAAATGTTTATCCAGTCTGTAGAAAATGTAAAAAAAGGCTGGGATGGGAGTATAACAGCTTACGGAGCAAAGGATACAATAAAAAAAGTAAAAGAAGATACTGTTGTTGAGACATTAGACAGAAAAGAGCTTTTTATTGTTCAAACCCCACAGGCATTTGATTTTAAAAAGCTTTTAAATGTTCACGAAAAAGCAAAAGAAGAAGGAATTTATGGAACAGATGATTCATTTTTGATGGAAAAATATGGTTATAAAATAACGATAAATCAGGGTTCTGTTTTGAACTTTAAGATTACAACAAAAGAGGATTTAATTCTTGCAAACTGCCTTGTTAAAAATAAATCCCCATTTTAAAGGTGAAATATGAATACAAAAAAGATTATTACGTTAGTCGTAGCTGTAGTAATAGCCGCTGTTTCGTATCTCTTTGAAGAGAAGTTACTGAAAAAAGAAGAGAAAGTAACAAAGGTATCACCTATTCCTTCAGGTGAATATATCGCAAAAGTTGAAAAGATAGCCGATGGAGACACAATCACAGTAAGACTTGAAAATGGAAAGCTTGCGAAACTCAGGCTACTGTGGATAGACACACCTGAAAAGAATGAAGGTTATAAACTTTTAAGAGATGTAGATAAATGCGGAACATCCAAGAGAAAAATGAGACAGATGGGACAAAAAGCAACAGCTTACGCAAAAAGAAATTTCCATATAGGAGACAGGGTAAAGATAAAAATAGAAGGTCAGGGACATTTTAAAAGGTATCTTGCTTTGATATGGAATAAAAAAGGAGAGCTGTACAACGAAAAAATTATAAAAGACGGATACGCCTGTATATACAGGAAAGCAGATTACCCAAAATATCTTGAAACTCTTTTAGAAGATGCTAAAAAGCACAGAAGAGGTTTATGGAAAGATTACTATCAAATAATGAAATGTTTATGTTATGAATAAAAGCCCCAGAAGGGGCTTTTTTTATGCTCCTACAGAAGCTTCCGCTTCCTGAACTTCAACTTCTACAACTGGACCTTGCCAGAGACCGTGTTTTGTACAGTAGCTCATTGCCTGGAGTTTTAGTTTGTTTTTAGTTGGAACAATGTAAAAATCAACCTCAGCCTGTGAGCATTGATTTCCCTGCGTTCCAGGTGTAAAAGTAGCCTGTCCAAGGAGTGTTTCTCCATCCCAAAGTTGAACATAAGCTATATAATGGTCAAAATCATCAGGGTGACAGTACTCTTCACCAACCTTTACTTTTACTTTAAACTTCTGTCCTTTTACAGGTGTTCCTTCTACATGAACAAATGGAGAATGTCTGTCAATGTAATCTCTTTTAGCTTCCTTGTCTAATGTTGAAATATCAACGTACTCATTGATTTTTGGCATTTCACTACCTCCTTCTTTGTTTTAAAACATATTATGTTTTTATCCTTTTATCTTAAATGATATTAATCACAGTTAAATATAAGAAAGCAGGGCGTTTATATCCTCAATTATAAGGTCTGGTTTTATCCCTTTCTTCAGGTCATCTGGTGTAAATTTTCCCGTTTTTACAAGAATTCCTTTTAGTCCTGCATCCATACTACCTTTTACATCAGATTCAATATCGTCTCCAATAACAGCAACTTCTTCAGGTTTTAAACCCATAGACTTTACAGCAAGTAAGAAAAAATCTTTATTTGGTTTTCCAATAAGTTTTGCCTTCTTTCCTGTAGCAAATTCAAGACCAACAACATATGCACCACAGTCAAGGGAAAGCTTTCCATCTTTATCTCTAAAATACCTGTTTTTTGCTGCGGCTATAAGCTCAGCTCCATCCATAAGATATCTGAAAGCTTTATTCATATTTTCATAAGAAAAATTTTTCCTTGCATCTCCAACAACCACGTATTTTACAGGTTCTTCAGGTATATCTTTAAAATCTTCCTTAGCAAGGTCTGTTAACAGTAAAAAAGCACCAGATTTTTTCTCTTTTAAAAAAAGTTTTGTTGCTTCAAGGGCAGAAAATATTTCCTCCTTCTCAACATCAAATCCCATATCTTTTAACCTTTCATAAACAACCCTAACAGGCTTTGTTGTTGTATTTGTTATAAACCTTACCTTAAACCTTTCTTTTAGTTTTTTTAATGTTTCCTGAGCTCCTTCAACAGGTTTATCTATTATATATAAGACTCCGTCAAGGTCTAATAGAAGCCCTTTTATGCTCTTAAAATCCATATTTCAATCCTCCTTGACATTAATCATTGAAATTAAGTCTTATTTGAAGTTTTATTTATCAAATAATAAATACTTGGAGGAAAAAATGATTTTAGATAAAAATTTAATTCCAAAAGTGGCTGTAGAAAAGATGAATCAGGTTCATGATACAGAAATTGAGATTTTGAACAGTCTTTATGATGCTATTGAGTCTTATGAAAAAGGAGAAGTACCTTTAGAAGAAGTAGAAAAGCTATTTGAAGAGTTTTTAAAAGATGTTCAGGAGCATTTCTCTTTTGAACAGGGTTTAATGGAAAAATACAATTTCTTTGCATACCCTATGCATAGAGGCGAACATGACAGAGTTTTAATGGAGCTTTCACAACTTAAAAAGAAATTTGAAAAAGAGAAAAACCCCTCTCTTATAAAAAACTATCTTTCTCAAATATTTGTTCCATGGATAGTAAATCATGTTCAAACAATGGATACAGTAACTGCTCATTTCCTATCACATTTCTTAAAGGAAGAAACAGTGTAAAGAGACTTTTTCTCCCCATTTATTTGGGGAGTTGTCTTATATTTGCTTTAAGGGAATATCAAAATAACATATCAAATAAAATTCCACCTATAATTGAACCGATAAACCACACACTAATATAGAAAATTGCGAGTGCTTTTGGAAAAAATTTAAAAGTAGCTGAAATAGTAGGAATACAAATTCCAGCAGAAGCAAGCATGAAAGTCAAAGCCTGTCCCTGTGTAAATCCTAAATCTACAAAAGATTTTGCGATTGGTATTTCTTCACCAGAACAAACATAAATAGGAATAGAAAAAACAGTTATGAAAAAATAAGAAAAAGGAAAATTAGAAAATTTCGTAATTAAAGAAGAAGGAACTAAAACAGCAACAGCT
>CAYTOE010000118.1:0-5349 GCA_964439255.1 uncultured Aquificales bacterium | reverse complement strand
ATTTTAAAATTTCCGGTGTTCCTGTTGTTGATGATGAAGGAAAACTTATAGGTATACTTACAAACAGGGATTTGAGATTCTTACATAAAAAAGATTATAAAAAACCTGTTTCTGAATTTATGACAAAAGCACCTTTAATAACAGCTAAAGAAGGGACTTCTCTCGATGAAGCCATGGAAATTCTCCAGAAACACAAAGTTGAAAAACTACCTGTTGTTGATGAAGAAGGCAGATTAAAAGGACTTATAACAATAAAGGATATTATAAAGAGAAGACAGTATCCAAACGCCTGTAAAGATGAACTTGGAAGACTTAGAGTTGGAGCTGCTGTAGGAACAGGACCGGATACAATGGACAGGGTCGCTGCCCTTGTGGAAGCTGGCGTTGATGTTATCGTTGTGGACACAGCTCATGGACATTCAGTCAGAGTTCTTGAAACTGTTGAAAAAATTAGAGGCGAATATCCAGACCTTAATCTTATTGGAGGAAATATTGCAACTCCTGAAGCGGCGGAGGATTTAATAAAATCTGGAGCTGATGCAGTAAAGGTTGGTGTTGGGCCAGGTTCAATCTGTACAACAAGGGTTGTTGCTGGGATAGGTGTTCCTCAAATAACAGCTGTCGCAAAATGTGCTGAAGTTGCCCATAAATACGGAAAAACAATTATAGCTGATGGAGGTATAAGATACTCTGGTGATATTGTTAAAGCTATAGCTGCTGGTGCAGATACAGTTATGCTTGGTTCCCTTTTTGCAGGGACTGAAGAATCTCCAGGAGAAAGAATATTCTTCCAGGGAAGGTCTTACAAAGTTTATAGAGGAATGGGCTCTCTTGGTGCTATGAAAGCCAGATTTTCTTCAGATAGATACTCTCAGGAAAATCTTGAAAAGTTTGTTCCTGAAGGAATAGAGGGAAGAATACCATTTAAAGGACCTTTATCTGATGTTGTTTATCAGCTTGTAGGTGGCTTAAGGTCTGGAATGGGATACACAGGAAGCAGGACTATAAAAGACTTGCAACAAAACGGAAAATTCATAAAAATAACAAATGCAGGACTTAGAGAAAGCCATGCACATGATGTATACATAACACAGGAAGCACCTAACTACTGGATAGATTAAAGGAGGTGTCATAAATGGAACCTGAATATACAATAAAAATATTTGGATTTCCTTTTACTGTCTTTTTATCAGCTGTATTTTTTGTAATAATCGCAGCTTTAATTATTTTCTTTTTAATAAAAGAAGGAAAAAAACATTTCAATCAGAATGATAACAACAAAAATTTAGGTTAAAAGAGGTTTTAAATGAAAGAAAATTTTACGCCGTTTGATATGCTCCTTACTCAGGAGCTCACAAACCTACAGAGGTTTATAATAAAATCTCCCCTTGGAACAAATGAGTTTTGGAGTGAGTGGCAATCAAAAACCGGTGAGATAATCATAACTAAAGCTGCTATAAAAAGAGCTTTAAAAGTAAACAGACATGTACTTTCTGAAGAGGAGTTACTTAAACTATCATCTCTTTTAGAGGCTTATAAGGAGATTTCCACATATCTTGAGCTACTTAGACAGACAGCTTTGAAGGTAAAAGGAATAGACCCGTCAAGCTGGGATATATTTGATGGAATAGAAGGGGAAAGCAGCGAAAGTGATAACGAAGATGACCTACCTTTTTAGGTCATCTTTTTAATGCTTTGTAAACTTTATCTATATTAAACTTTAGCATTTCAGTGTAGCTTAAATTTTCACAAAAAGGGTCAAGAAAAACGATATTAACTCCAGTATTTCTTTTTACAAATTCGCCGTATCTTTTGTTGTAGAACTGTTTTGCAGCAAATATATTTTTAATATTGAACTTTTTTATCTTTTTTATAACTTCGATTAGATGCTTGGGTGTTGGTTCTCTTCCATGTCCAAGCTCTATAACATCAAGGTAGATAAGATTAAATGCTTTTGTAAAATAAGGCCAGGCATAATGGTAAGAAATAAAATATCTATTTTTAAGAGATGAAATTTTTTCTTTACCTTCTTTGTAGATTTTTTCAACATCTTTTTTAAAACTTTCAAAATTTTTTTTGTAAAAATCTCTATTGTCCGGGTCTATCTCAGATAATTTTTTGTATATAACTTCACCAATCTTTATACCATTGTAAGGGTCAAGCCACAGAGCTGGATGTATATTTTCTCCAAGATGTTTATGATGTTCATGTTCTTCTTTAAACTCAAACTCTGTTATCTTATGTAGCCCTTTTATTTTGCTTACATTTATTTTTTCCTTTCTTGCATTCTTCTCAAGACTGTGTATATCAGGTTCCCCTGTACCAATAAAAATAAAAATATCTGAAGTATAAACAGCCTGAATATCTGACAATTTATACTCATAGGTGTGTATAGATACATTTGTAGGAATTATGTATGTTACTTTAGCTTTATTATCTGCTATAGCTTTAGCAATTTCTGCTAAAGGTTTTATCGTAGCTGTTATTTTTATCTGAGCAAAGCTGTTAAAAAAGATGAATAGGGTTAGTATAACTCCGTAAAAGAATCTCAATTCCTGCTCTCCTGTTTGATTTGGTTTATCAAAACATCTAAAATTTTATAGATTTTTAACAGGTTTTTCACCTGTTTATTATGGAGGGTGATATGAGGATAAAATTTGGAACAGATGGATGGAGAGCCATAATAGCGAAAGACTTCACTTTTGACAATGTTGCAAAGGTTGCTCAGGCACACGCAGACCACCTGAAAAGTATCAATGGAAAAAAAGTTGTTGTAGGGTACGACCCAAGATTTATGTCTGAAGATTTTGCTGCAACTGTTGCTGAAGTTTTTGTCAGTAATGGATTTGATGTTGTTTTATCTTCTAATGTTTGTTCTACACCTGCCCTTTCTCTAATGGCAAAGGAGCTTGGAGCAGACGAAGGTGTTATGATAACAGCTTCCCACAATACATATCAGTACAACGGCTATAAGATAAAAGGTGGGTATGGTGGTCCGGCAACTCCTTCCATGATTGAGGATGTTGAAAAAAGAATCGATGAAACGCAGGTTAAGACGGGGAATACAAAATGGGAAGAGATGGATTTTAATAAATACTACGTAGAAAAGTTAAAAACATATCTGACACCAGGTGTTTTTAGACAAAAACCTGAAAAAGTTATCCATGACCCAATGCATGGTGCAACAATGGGTCTTTTAAGGGAAGTCCTTGAAGGAACACTTGTTGATGTTGAGGAAATAAATCACTACAGAGATGCTTTTTTTGGTTTTCACCATCCTGAACCTATAGAAAAAAATATACCTCTTTTGATGGGTAAAGTTGTCGCAGAAGAGGCTATTGTTGGAATTGCAAATGATGGTGATGGAGATAGGGTTGGAATTGTTGATGAAGCAGGTGAATTTGTAAGTACACAGCTTGGTTATGTTCTTCTTCTACTCCATACAATAAGAAATAAAAAAACCCCTGGAGCGATTGCTAAAACAGTTTCTACATCTTTTTTAGTTGATAGAATATGTGAAAAGGAAGGAAGAAAACTTTTTAAAACACCTGTTGGGTTTAAATATATAGCTGATATATTCCTAAAAGAAGAAATAGCCTTTGGCGGAGAGGAATCTGGAGGGTATGGTTTTGGTTTTCACATCCCAGAAAGGGATGGAGTTTTATCAGGATTAATGATTCTTGAAATGATACACCTGCATGGAAAACCTCTTACACAGATAATAGAGGATGTTTTTAGAGAGTTTGGTTCAGCTTACTACAAAAGATTAGACCTTAAGGTTAAAGGTGATGAAGGTAGAATTCTTGTTCAAAAATTGAGAAAAGAGCCTCTAAAAGAGATAGCTGGCTTTAAAGTAAAAGATGTAGATTTAACAGACGGTATAAGGTTAGTTTTTGAAAATGATGGATGGGTTTTGTTTAGAGCTTCAGGAACTGAACCTTTGCTTAGAATTTATGTTGAAATGCCTGAGAAACATCAGGTTGATGAAGTTTTAGAAGAGGCAAAAAAATTAGTTGGAGGAATAAAGTAATGGAACAGCACGTTTATCACCCTTATGATGTAAGGATTTCAGAAGATGAAGAAATCGTAGCCATTCTTGAGCCAGACAGCTATATAAAAGAAATGATAGAAAATGAAAAAACATGCTGGGAAGTTGAGGTTGATGTTGATTACGATGAAGATGAGCATGAACCTTACCTTATAGTTATTCTTCATAAAGACAATGGCAGGGTTGAGATGGGATTCCCGTACGGTGAAGTATGGGATGCCCTATCAGAAAAAGGTATAATAACCCTTGTTCTTTTAACCCAGTTTGACCTTGACCATGGAAATTTAGAAGATGCTATAACAGTTACAATTTCTATGGATAATTTTATAAAAGGTTATATAGCTGGGGCTATGAGAATGTGGGAAGCTATAAGTGAAGAAATAGAAAGTGAATAAATTATGGAAAAGAAAGAAGTTCTTTATCCAAGGAAAGTAAATTTTTATGAAACTGATGCTCAGGGGATTGTTCACCATTCAAACTATCCAAGGTACTTTGAGGAAGCAAGGGGATTTTTTTTAGAAAAGTACGGTTATCCTTATCACCTGGTAAGAAATGAACTGAATGTAGATATGGTGCTTTTAAACCTGTATGTTGAGTATAAAAAACCTCTATTCTATGGGGACAGATTTTTTGTAAAAATCTCCCTTAGACAGATGGACAGATACTTTTTTACATTTGAATATCAGGTTTTAAAAGAAAATACTGTTTTGTCAACTGGTTCAACAAAACACTGTTGTATAGATAGAAATAGTAGAAAAATGGTCTCAATTCCAGTGCAGATAAAAGAATTATTTAAAGCCCCATAAAGGGGCTTTTTTATTCTTTGTGTTCCTTTTCATGTTTTTCTATAGCTTCTTTTGTTATGGAAACTCTTATAACTCCTCTAAAATCTCCAGGTTTATATCCTTTTGCTTTATCATCTGGATAAAGCTTATTTATCTTTTCTAAAAGTTTTTTGTCCATATGAGCAGGGTCTCCATGACATGTGAGACATATATTTTTTATTTTTAAGGGCATGTAGTATCTGTACTCATTTTCACTTACCTTTTGAACGTAGTATTTAGGTAGCTGTCCTTTTTCTTTTAAAGATTTTTCAAAATACTCTAAAGCCTCTTTTTCATATTTATCTGGTGCATTTTTAGGATTTCTGTATTTGAAGGTTGTTCTTTTTATCTGAACACCCTCTTTTTTAGAAACCTCTTCCGTCAGTTTTAAAGCTTTTTTTGAACAAACCTCTACAGCTTTTAAAGGACCTCCTTCTTTCATAGCCTTTTTTAACTCACCAACAAGGGTTTTTAGTA
>CAYTOE010000117.1:0-5378 GCA_964439255.1 uncultured Aquificales bacterium | reverse complement strand
GGATGGAAATTAGACTTAACAAATATATAGCATCAACAGGTTACTGCTCAAGAAGGAAAGCTGACAGACTTATAGAAGAAGGAAAGGTAAAAGTAAACGGTAAAGTTGTAAGAGAATTTGGAATAAAGATTAACCCTGAAAAAGATACTGTAGAGGTAGAGGGAAAAATTTTAAAACCTTTAAGAAAAAAAGTGTATATAAAACTGTATAAGCCAAGGGGTTATCTTACTGAGCTCGGGAAAGACAAGTTTGGAAGGAAAACGTTAACAGACCTTTTTAAAGAAACTGGTATAAAAGAAAAGGTTTTTCCTGTTGGAAGGTTAGATTATGAAAGTGAAGGTCTTTTGATTTTAACAAATGATGGTGAAACTGCAAATCTAATAATGCACCCCAAAAACAAAGTGGCAAAAACTTATATTGTTGAGGTAAAAGGAAGGGTCAATCTTGATAAATTCAATAGAATGAGAAAGGGAATCCTGTTAGAAGATGGTTTTTTAAAACCTGATGATATAAAAATAGTTAAAAAAAGAAGAAGCTCTACAATTATTGAAATAACAATACACAGTGGACAGAAAAGAGTAATAAGAAGATTTATGAAATCTTTCGGACATCCTGTTTTAAGGTTAATAAGGGTAAAGGTAGGAAAAATCAGCTTAAGAAATCTAAAACCAGGAGAATGGGAGTATATAGATAAATCCCTTCTCCCGTTAAATATCAATAGACGTTAGTTATACCTGTTTTTTCTTCTTCCACTTCTTTTTTCTCTACAGGCTTATCTGTTAATCTTTCAGCTAAATAATCAGCTAAATGTTGAACCTTAACCTGTTTATAGTCTCCATGTTTGTACATGCCATCTGCAAGGTTAAACACACATCCTGGACAGTCACTTAGAACATACTCAGCCTCAACACTTTCGATATCCTTAACTTTATTTTTCTGAATTTCTGTTGCAACCTCATAATTGGCTACAGAAAAGTATCCAGCAAAGCCACAGCACATCATTGCATTTTCGCCTTCAACATATTTTGCATTATCAACATGTTTAAGAACGTTTCTGTAAACATCAGGATTTGTTTTCATTGCTGTATAGGAGTGGCATGGGAAGTGGAAATAAACCCTTTCACCTTTACCTCTAAATGTGAAAAACCCTTGCTCTTCAAGTATTTCAGCAAAATCTTTAACAGGGTATCCATACTCTTCTTTTAAAGCTCCTCCACATGTTGGACATGCAACAACTATTGCGTCAAATTCGTACTTTGAAATCTCCTCTTCGTTATGTGCTCTTAATTTTTCAAAGAGCTCGACCTCTCCACCATAAAGTTGTGGAGCTCCACAACATCTTATATTTTCTGGAACTATAACTTCATAGCCTGCTTCATTCATAAGTTTTATAACACTTTCTCCAGTTTTTCCATAAAAAGCATCTATCATACAACCTGTAAAAAACAGGAGTTTTCCTTTTGAACCTTTTTTAGGCTTTGATATTTTTCCCCTTAAAGCAAACGGCTTTGCTGTTGGTTTTGGAATAAGTTTTGTGTATTTAGGAATACCTGTATTAAGAAAAACGGCATTGTACTCTGGTACGTCCTTTTTAAAAAGTTTTCCATACGTTTCCATCAAGGAAGGTGCAAATTTCATTGCTGTTTTTGTTATAACATTTCCCATCATTGCAAGACCATTATAAACAGCATCTTTTACAAAATCCTTTTTTCCTATTTTCTCTTTTACTGAATGTCTTGCCCTGAACATAACCTCTTTGTACTCAACTTCATTAGGGCATATCCATTCACACCTTCTGCACATGGCACACTCATTCCACTGGCGGGCTATATCTTCTGTAAGTGGCATTATCCCGTCTACTACAGCTTCAGCTAAAGCAAGTCTTCCCCTTGGTGAAGACCTTTCCTCTTTTACAACACTGTAGGTTGGACAGACGGCACGACAGGCGGAACATTTAACACACTGATGAGCAAGCTCTAAAGAAAGCTCAACATTTATTTTATTAGCCATTATTTCCTCCTTTTTTTAAGACCTTGTTGTAACATCTGTCTAAGACCAATTTCCCTTCTAAAGAAAGTTCATTTAAAATTTTCTGAACTTTATTTCTATCTAAACCTGTTCTTTTAACAATATCACCTGTTTTAACAGGTAAACCAATCTCCTCTATAACTTTTAGAACAATTTCTTTTTCTTTCATAACTCTACCTTTAAAAGTGGTTTTAATATAAGAGATTTCAGGAATTATCACTATAACACAGGTCATAATTGTTAGTGTATATTAACTTTTAAGAAAAATTAATGTGTATTAACTGAATGATATAATATTTGTTTTGTATAAAAATAACAATAAGGAGTGGTATAAATGATTGATACTTTAGGGGATTTTAAAAGGGATTATTTTTGCGGGGAATTAACAGAAAACAATATAGGGGATGAAGTAAAACTTTTAGGATGGGCTGATAGTGTAAGAGACCATGGTGGTGTTATCTTTATAAACTTAAGAGATAAAGAAGGTGTTATACAAATTGTTATAGACCCATCAAAAAGCCCTAAAGAAGCTTATGAAAAAGCAAAAAAGGTAAGGTCTGAATATGTTTTAGCTGTTAGAGGAAGAGTTCAAAGAAGACCTGCAGGAACTGAAAATCCAAAACTTCCAACCGGTACAATAGAGGTTGCTGTTGAAGAACTGAGAATACTCAACACCTGTGATGTTTTACCTTTCCCAATTGAAGATAAGATAAATGCTTCTGAAGAAGTCAGGCTTAGATATAGATATTTAGATATAAGAAGAAAACCAATGTTCAGAAACCTATTGTTAAGACATGAAGTTTATCAAGCTGTAAGGGAATACCTTGCTGGACATGGTTTTTTAGAAGTTGAAACACCTATGTTAACAAAATCAACACCTGAAGGTGCAAGGGATTTTTTAGTTCCTTCAAGATTAGAACAGGGAAAATTTTATGCTCTTCCCCAATCTCCACAGCTTTTTAAACAGATACTTATGGTTGGTGGGATAGAAAGATATTTTCAGATTGTTAAATGTTTTAGAGATGAAGACCTCAGAAAGGACAGACAACCTGAATTTACACAGATAGACTTTGAGATGTCATTTGTGAATGAAGAAGATGTTATAACAATATCTGAAGGTTTGATTCACTACATTTTTAAAAAAGTGATGGGAATAGAGCTTAAACTTCCTTTTAGAAGAATGACGTACAAAGAGGCAATGGAAAAATATGGAACTGATAAACCAGACCTTAGATACGGCCTTGAATTGAAAGATATTTCAGATTTGGCAAAAGAGGTTGAATTTAAAGTATTCAGAGATACCGTTGAAAAAGGAGGTCTTGTTAAAGGTTTAACAATAAAAGGAGGAGCCTCTTTTTCAAGAAAAGAGATAGATGACCTTACAGAGTATGCCAAGAAGTTTGGTGCAAAAGGAATGGCATGGATAAAACTAACAGAAGAAGGTATGCAATCTCCTATAGTGAAATTCTTTACAGAAGAGCAGAAGAAAAAGCTCCAGGAAAAAATGGAAGGTGAAAAAGGAGACCTTCTTGTATTTATAGCAGATGAGCATGAAACAACCCATAGAGTGTTAGGATTTTTAAGGAAACATGTGGCTGAGAAGCTAAATATTATTCCTGAAGGCAGATGGGACTTTGTATGGATTGTAGATTTCCCTCTTTTAGAATGGGATGAGGAAGAAGGAAGGTATGTTGCTTTACATCACCCATTTACAAGCCCAAAAGAAGAGGATATTCCTAAACTTGATAGAGCTTTAGAGGATAGGGAAATAGCTACTTCTATAAAAGCAAGGGCTTACGACCTTGTCCTCAACGGTGAAGAAATAGGAGGCGGTTCTATACGTATCCATACATCACAGCTTCAAGAGAAAGTTTTTAAAGTTTTAGGTATATCAGAAGAAGAAGCACAGGAAAAATTCGGTTTTCTAATAAATGCCCTTAAATACGGTGCACCTCCCCATGGAGGTCTTGCTTTTGGATTAGACAGGATACTTGCGCTTTTAACAGGTTCAGATAGTATAAGAGAAGTTATAGCATTCCCTAAAACTCAAAAGGGAATCTGTCCTCTTACAGAAGCACCAGATTACGTTTCTGAAGAGCAGTTAGAAGAGTTAGGAATAGAAGTAGAAATTCCGGAAAAAGAAGGAGCATAACGCTCCTTCTTCCTTGATTTTTCACACAACAGGATTAATCTTAAGATTAAGGTTTGATTTAAATCATAGTCAAATTATCAGTAATGATTATTATTTATTGTTAACTTTTTCAAGAGGGGAAACACAATGGCAAACCCAGAGAAAGAGCAAACAACTTTAAACTTATATATACAGAGAATGGCTGAACATCCACTTTTAACTCCTGAAGAAGAAAAAGAACTTGCTATAAAGGCAAAAAAAGGTGATAAAGAGGCATTAAAAAAGCTTGTAGAAGGTAATCTCAGGTTTGTTATAAATGTGGCTAAAAACTTCATTGGATGGGGAGTTCCTTTAACAGACCTTATAGCAGCTGGAAATCTTGGACTTATAGAAGCTGCAAAAAGGTTTGACCCTGACAGAGAAGTGAAATTTATATCTTATGCGGTATGGTGGATAAGACAGGCTATTATGCAAACGATTTTCCAGCAAACAGGAGCTGTAAGAATACCAGTAAAAGAGTCTCTTTTTATAAGCAAAGTTAAAGAAACTTATGAGAGATTAAAAGAGGAGTTAAAAAGAGAACCTACAATAGAGGAAATAGCAAAAGAGGTTGAAGCATCTCCAAAAAAGGTTAGAAATGCACTTCAGGTGGTAAGAATGCCTTTATCCTTAGATAAGCCCCTTGGTGAAGAAGGAGAAGATTTAACACTTTTAGACCTGATATCAAAAAAAGGTACTGAGGACGTTGAAAAGGAAGTTGTTGAGGAGTCTCTTCATAAAGAACTGAATTCCCTATTAAATATTCTTGATGAAAGAGAAAAAACAATAATTGAGCATAGATTTGGGTTAAATGGTCAGGAACCAAAAACATTAACAGAAGTTGGTGATATTCTTGGTATATCAAGAGAAAGGGTAAGACAGATAGAACAGAGGGCTTTAAAAAAACTAAGAGCTCTCGCTATGAAAAGACACCTCAAAGACTTTTTATCCTAACAGTTTTTCCTGTATAGTACTCCAATTAAAGCTTTAGTCATTCATTTTTTTATAATATTCAATAATTACATTGCTATCTACCATAAATTTCTTCATAAATTTCTCCGATAAGTTCTTCTGCAGATTTATCTGTCTTCAATATTCCTCTAAGTTTATCAAGAGCTACTTCAGCTTTCCTTTTTTCTTCGAACTCTCTTAAAAGTTTTTCTACTTGTTCGGATGTTAA
>CAYTOE010000116.1:0-5464 GCA_964439255.1 uncultured Aquificales bacterium | reverse complement strand
TTCAGGATATTTTCTATAGGACCTAAGTTTCTTATCATCTGAAGTTGTTCTTTTAAATCATCAAGTGTAAATTCAGCATTCATCACCCTTTTTGCCATTTCCTGGGCTTTATCCTCATCAATGGCAGCCTGCATTTTTTCCATTAATGTCTGGATATCTCCAAGACCAAGTATCCTCTGGGCTATCCTGTCTGGGTGAAACTGTTCAAAATCCTCTATTTTCTCTCCTGTTCCTATAAACTTTATTGGAACTCCAAGAACCTTTCTGACTGAAAGAGCTATACCTCCCTTTGCATCACCATCTAATTTTGTAAGGATTACACCTGTCAAACCTACTCTGTTGTGAAACTCTTCAGCTGTGTTTATAGCATCCTGTCCCTGCATTGAATCTGCAACATATAAGACTTCTGCAGGTTTTACGTACTCTTTTATCTTAACAAGTTCATCCATAAGTTCATCATCTATATGCAAACGACCTGCTGTATCAAGGATTATATGGGATAAACCTTCTTCTTTTGCTTTTTCTATAACTTTTTGTGTTAGTTTTACAGCATCTTTTTCTTCTTCATCTATAAAACATGGAACATCAATTGTCTCAGCAAGTGTACATAACTGTCTTCCTGCAGCTGGTCTCCTGACGTCTGTTGAAACTACCCCTACCTTAAAGCCTTTTGATTTTAGATGTTTTGCGAGTTTACCAGCTGTTGTTGTTTTACCTGTTCCCTGTAAACCAACAAGCATTATAACTGTAGGTGGTTTTTCTGATTTTTCTAAAGGTGCTTCCTCACCGAGAATATTTAGAAGCTCATCGTATATAAGCTTTATTACAGTTTCCCCAGCATTTAAACCTTTGATAACTTCCTGTCCTACAAGTTTCTGTTTTACATCCTGTAAGAACTGTTTAACTACATCAACATTAACATCTGCTTCTAAAAGGGCTCTTCTTATATCCTTAAGGGCTTCGTCTATTGTTTTTTCATCTAATCTTTTAACTCTTTTTAATTTTTCTACAACACCGCTGAACTTTTCAGTAAGTAGTTCAAACACTTTTACCACCTCTTGAATGTTTTATTTTTAATTTTTTATATTATCATATTTAGATTGATTAAGGACTTGAGGTTTAAATGAAAAAAAGCATTATAATATTAGCCTGTTTTTTTCTGTTTTCAATATCAAAATCCGAAGAAAACCAGTTTTATACAGATTTTTTGAAGATTTCTATACCTTCCATACTTATATCCTTTTCTTTAGATGAAACAGTAAAGGACTTCGTTAGAAAGAACAGAGGTGAAACGTTAGATGATTTCACATCTTTCTTCAACCAGTTTGGTTCAACTTTAGCTGCAGGTACACCTTTTTTGATATATGGTTATTCTAAGTACGCAAAAAACAGAAAATTAGAAATCCTTTCAAGGAGAGCCTTTTTTGCCTCATTAATAGCTGTCTCAACAGTTTTACCTATAAAAGCAATAACAGGAAGAGAAAGACCAGATAAAAGTGATAAAATGTCTTTCCCATCTGGGCATACAGCCCTTTCATTTGCTGTCTTTGGAACGTACGCTGAAGGTTTTAATGACTACAGAAGGTACATTCTTTACTCTATACCTATTTTTGTAGGTTTTAGTAGAATTTATAAAAACCATCATTACTTTTCTGATGTTGTAACTGGTGGATTTTTAGGATATCTATCAGTTTATCTGTCAAAAAAAATTGATAAATATTTATTAAATAAGATTAAAGCTGTACCTTATATTAGTGTCTGTTCAAAAAATATAGGTATAAAATTTAAATATACATTCTGAGGGGTATGGGAATGGTAAGATTTGTGGCGATTTTTATGGCTCTGTTTTTTTCAATACAAGTTTATGGAGGTGAAAGGGTGATAAAAGAGGTGCTTGACAATAACGTAACTCTACTATTCAAGCAAACAAAAGGTATGGGAATAATAGCTGGAACAATTTTTATAAAAGGTGGCTCTATAGAAGACCCGGAAGGAAAAAAAGGTTTAACAAACCTGACTGTAGGCATGCTTTTAAAAGGAAGTAAGCATTTTTCATCATTTGATATAAATAAAGTGTTTGAGGATAGCGGAGGTTACATAGGAACTTCAACTGCAGAAGAGTATTCCACAGTAGAGTTTGCCCTCAGGACTTCTGATTTTAAAAAGGCACTTGAAGTGATTAAGGATATTATTTTTAATCCAACCTTTCCTGAAGACAAATTGAGTTTGGAAAAGAAAAATGTAATAGCTGCTATAAAAGCAAAAAAAGAGGAAGGTTTTTCTTATGCTTATGATGCCCTAAGAAAAGAAGCTTACAAAGGAACACCTTATCAATTTTCGCCGGCTGGAGAAATAGAAGATGTAAGTAGTATTTCAAGGGAAGACCTGATTAATAGATGGAAGGAGCTTTTAGTTGGTGGAAGATTTGTTATCTCCCTTGTAGGAGATATGAAATACAAAGATATTGAAAAAGATATAAAAGAGGTTTTCTCAAAAATAAAAAAAGGAACATTTAAATTTCCTGATTATTCTTACAAAATAGTAGGAGAAAGCTGCAAAACACTTAAGAGAGAAGGAACCCAGTCAACTATTCTTGTTGCTTACAATGCACCTGTTGCAAAAGACAAAGAGTATTTTGCAATGAAAGTTTTAAACGGAATAATAGGAAGTGGTTTTACATCAAGATTGTTTCAGGAATTAAGAGAAAAAAGAGGACTTGCCTACGCTGTAGGTTCTTTCTTCCCAACAAGAGTAAATGAAGGAAGACTAATAGCTTATATAGGAACAGCTCCAGAAAAAACAGAGGAATCTGTTAATGGGATAAAAGAGGTTATAAAAGACGTTAGTAAGGGTATAGATGAAGAAGAAATTAAAACCTCAAAGGAGAAAATAGTAGGTCATTTCCTTCTTGACCATCAAACAAGGGCTAAACAGTCATGGTATTTAGGATGGTTTGAAACTATTGGACTTGGTTATGAAATGGATAGTAAGTATACGAAAAATATAGAAAATGTCAGTAAAGAGGATATTTTAGAAGCTTACAGAAAGTACATACCAGAAGGAAATGTATGTGTAATTGTTAGACCTTAATGGTGGAAAATGGTTTTAGTTTACGGTAAAGGTCGCTCTGGAAATGCCGCAGCAGAGCTTTTAAAGAAAAAAGGAATTGATTTTCTTATAGTAGATGATACTGATTTTAACGAAAACATAATTGACAAAATCTCAGAAATTGTTGTATCCCCTGGAATACCTTTTTTCCACAGGATATTTAAAATAGCAAAGAGAAAAAATATTCCTGTTATAGGAGAAGTAGAGCTTGCTTACAGGTACTGGAAAGGAGATATTGTAGCTGTAACAGGAACAGACGGAAAATCAACAACAACAAAAATGATATACGACTTTCTAAAAGAAGATACTGAAAATATTTTTATAGGTGGAAATTATGGAAAACCTTTTTCTGAAATAGTTTTAGAAAGCGAAAATGGAACAGCTATTTTAGAGTTGTCTTCTTTCCAGATATACTCAACACAGAAATTTTCTCCTGATATATCTGTGTTTTTAAATGTTTCCTCTGACCATTTGAACTGGCATAAAAGGTTTAAACATTACCTTTTTTCAAAGTACAGACTTTTAAAAAAAACAAAAAATTTTGCTGTACTAAACTACGATAATTTTTACACAAAAAATGTGTGTACTGAAGGAAAAAAACTGTTTTTTTCTTTAAAAGAGCTTCCGAAAAATATAGAAGGTGCTTATTTTGATGGTAGATACTTGAATATAAGAATAAATGGTAAAACAGAAAAAATAATAGAAATGAAGAATCTACCAATAAAAGGGATACACAACATTCAAAATATTTTGGCAGCTTCTTTAGTTGCAAAACTAAAAGGAGTAAAAAAATTAGACCTACACAACAGGATTAGGAGCTTTGAACCCTTACCCTATAGACTTGAGTTTATTGGAAGCTACAAAGGTGTAGAAATATACAATGATGCTAAATCTACAACTGTTCAATCCCTTGAAATGGCTATAAAAAGCTTTTTAGATAAAAAAATTATTGTAATAGCAGGCGGAATAAACAAAGGAGGTGATTTTTCCACTTTAAAAAAATACAGAAATATAAAAAAGTTTATTCTGATTGGAAGAGATAGAAACCAGATTAAAAGTATGCTTGCTCCATTTTTTGAAACAAAAACGGAAGATAACCTCGAAAAGGCTTTTTATGAAGCAGCTCTATCTGCCGAAAAAGGAGATGTAATTCTTTTCTCACCTGGTTGTGCCAGTTTTGATATGTTTAAAAACTATATAGACAGGGGAGAGAAATTTAAAGGAATAGTTAAAGGTTTAATTAATGGTTAGAGACTTTTATTTTGATAGATTACTTTTTTTAAGTTTTTTTATATTAATGCTTTTTGGTATTGTTTTTGTTTTCAGTGCAACATCAATTCCCTCTTTGTTAAACCATAAAGACCCATATTACTTTCTGAAAAAAGAAATTTTCTGGTTTTTTATATCCCTCTTTGCTATGTTTTCTGTATATCTTGTTCCTATGGATACATGGAAAAAGTTATCCTATCCTATAGTTGGACTATCCATTTTCCTACTTATTCTTGTTTTAATATTCCCCGCTGATATAGAAAATAAAAATGTGAAAAGGTGGTTAGACCTTGGTATATTCAGGTTTCAGCCTTCCGAATTTGCAAAAATAGCTGTTGTTTTCTTTTTAGGTTATTTTATTCATAGGAAAAACAAAATTTTAAAAAATGTAGAAGCAACAATAGCTGCTTTTTCTATCCCTGTTTTTATCTCTATTCTTATTTTTGTTGAACCCCATAAAGGGGCTGCTATTTTTATCCTGATTTTAACAGTTTTAATCATGCTTTCCTCAGGTTTTGACTGGAAAAAGGTTATAATTCTACCAATTGTTGTATCGCCGGTCATAGTTCTGAAAATAGTTTCGTCAGGGTACGCATCAAAGAGAGTTGAAGCTTTTTTAGACCCAATGGCACATAAAGGTGCATCTTCTTACCAGGTTTTTCAGGCATTACTTGCTTTTGCAAAAGGTGGTATATTTGGCGAAGGAATAGGAGCAGGTACTCAGAAACTAAAGTACCTTCCCGAAATACACACCGATTATATATTTGCTTTAATTGGTGAAGAAACAGGGTTGATTGGATGTTCTATACTTATAGCTTTATTTATTTTTATCCTGTATAGAGGAATAAAAATAAGTGTTGAAGCAGATGATACATTTACCCAATCAATAGGTATAGGATTTACATATCTTATTGTTCTACAGGGACTTTTCCACATGGCTGTAAATGTTAGTCTTTTTCCACCAACAGGTTTTACACTTCCATTTATAAGTTATGGTGGAAGCTCCTTCCTAATGATGTCTATATGTGCTGGTATTTTACTGAGGATATCAAAAGAACCAAGAAGAAGCATATTCAGCGGCTATTAA
>CAYTOE010000115.1:0-5501 GCA_964439255.1 uncultured Aquificales bacterium | reverse complement strand
TAAACCTAAAATTGATTTATCTTTTGATTCTAAAAAAGATATACTTTTAGTGGTTTAATTCTCGAATTGGCGTTAAATTATAGTTTATAGAGAAACTAACCTTTCCCGAAAATATAGACTAAGAAGAAAAAGATGGCTGATAGAGTAGATATAAGTAGTATTACCTTAAAAATAAAACTTAAAACACCTCCAACAAATCTTAAAAAAGCTATCATAAGTATAATCAGAACTGAAATTAAGAAATATGTACCAGCTTCTGTTTCAAGCATATTTTGAATAGGCTCAGGAGATATACTTTCTATCTTATGTTTTATATCTCCTATGGTGTTTTCATAAATTTTTTCTACCTTTTTTTCTAAATGCTCTAACCTGCTTTTATCAAAATAATCTCCCATTTCACACCTCTATATTTTTCCATGCTCCTTTTTTGAAAAAATAGTAAAGAATTGAAGCCTTTATAAAGGTTTCGGCAATCATAATTATATACACAAATAATAAATTTTTTGTGTATATGGCTAAAAAATACGCAGGTAAAATTCTGAAAAACCAGAAGGATAAATTATTAACAAAAAATGTAAGTTTTGTAGCACCAGCTCCTCTTAAAGCGCCATTTAAAACAAACTCAAAAGCAAGGGGTATCTGTGACAGACCAACCACTCTTAGGTAAAGTACAGCCTGCTGCAGAGTATCTTTATTGTCTGTAAAAATATTCGCTATATACTCTGGGAAAATGACAAGTAACAAACCAACTCCTCCCATGAAAAAAGAGGCTAATTTCAGAATTTCTTTGACATACTCTTCTGCTTCAGATTTCTTACCTGCACCTAATGACTGTCCTACAATAACCATAGCTGCAACGGCAAATCCAAAGCCTGGCATAAAAGCCAGTCCTTCTATTCTGAGACCTATCTGATATCCTGCTAAAGCTACAGTACCAAATAGGGCTATAATTTTTACAAAAATTAGAAAAGATGCAAAGGAAAAAACCTTTTCCATTCCTGCAGGAATACCGACCTTCAAAACCCTTTTTACAATAGATAGTGAACATTCAGGATAGAAAGATATTTTTCTTACACCTGTTAAAAAAACAGCTAAATAAATAAAAACCTCCAGAATATAAGAAACTGTTGTTGCTATAGCTGCACCTTTTACTCCTAAAGCAGGAAAGCCAAAATTTCCAAAAATAAGGCAGTAGTTCAGAAAAGTATTCAGGATATTTGTAAAAATACCTATAAAAAGGGGTGTTTTTGTATCACCGGAAGCGTTAAGGGCACTGTACAGAACACTACCTAAAAAAAGAAACGGTATAGAGTAAGATAGTATAGATATATACTGGCTTCCTAATAGATAAACATCTTTTTCAGCTCCCATGATGGAAAAATAAAGTTTATTGTAAAAAAGGGTAAAAATAAAAAATGGTAAAGACACTACAAAAGAAATTACAGATATATTAAAGACGGTTTTGTCTGCTTCTTTAAAATTACCAGAACCGTAAAACCTTGAAACAAGGGCGTTAACACCTGTATAAAAAGTTGATAAAAAGGCATAAATAAGTATAATAAGCTGGCCGCTTAGGCCTACAGCTGCTATCGCTTCAGGAGATAATCTACCTACCATCAGCATATCAACAAGAAGCTGTACTGTATCTAAAAAATTGTTTAATGCGGCAGGAATAGAAAGATGAAGAATCCTTTTTCTGTCTATAGGATGCATTCTTTTTTTGCAACTAAAGAAGAGATAAAAGCCTTTTCTCCATCAGGTTTTGTTATTACCTTTTCCTGATAAAAAATAACATACATATCGGAAAAGACATGCAAAAGCTCATTTTTTCTGAGAAGAAAATCTCTGTTTTTAGGCTGCATAAAACCTTTTTCTTCGTGTAGTGTGAATGTCTCAAATATCAATAATCCCCCGTTTATTAAACCTTCTTTTATTTGAGGAAACAGCCTTCTATTTAAGTAGTTTATATTAATAATTAGACCGTAACTATTTTCCTCAATATTGTACAAATCTAAATCAGCTTCAATAGGATTTATATTTTTTTTACCTTTTAATTTTTTTAAAGCCACATCAGATATATCAACAGCATCAACATAAAAACCTTTTTCAGCCAAAAATATACTGTTTCTACCTAAACCACAGGCAATATCAAGGGCTTTTCCTTTTGGTGCAAATCTGTAGAAATTTTCAACAATTTCAGAAGGTTTGTTCCATGGAAAATCCTCTTTCAGATACTTTTCATTCCATTTTTCTTTATCTTTATTCATTTTGTATATTCCTCTATAGCCTCATCAAATTCATCTCTTAGCTTTAAAATAAGCTCTGCAGCTTCTCTAACAGCCCCTTCCCCACCGTTTTTTTCAGTTATATAAATGCATATCCTTTTCACTATATCAGGTGCAGAAGGTACTGATATAGGAAAACCAACTTTTTTCAAAACAGGTAAATCAACCAAATCATCTCCTATATAGAGAATTTCTTCATAACCTAAAAAAAGCTTTTCTCTGATTTTATCCAAAACAGTAAGTTTATCTTTTATTCCCTGATATAAAAAATCTATTTTTAATTCCCTTGCTCTTTTTTCTACAGGGAAAGAATCTCTGCTTGTTATTATCGCTGTTTTTATTCCCACATTTCTCAAAAGCTTAATACCAAGCCCATCATGAACATGAAACTGTTTTATCTCCCTGCCTTCTGAATCGTATATGATTTTTCCATCTGTTAAAACGCCATCTACATCCATAACAAATAACTTTACATTTTTTGCTTTTTTTCTTAAATTTTTCATTGACTATACCCTGATTAGATGATTTAATTTATAAAAAATAGGTGCCTTTGGAAAGGCACCTGAGGTAGTAGGCCCGGTAAATACTTATAGGAGGGTAGCAGAAATATTATATTATAATATATGAATATTTTCAAAATGCCCTAATAAAAATCATATTCTTACCGATAATTTAATAAATTTAATTTAAATTAAGGAGGTACAAAGGTCATGAAAAAACTTCTAAAAGTTGCTGCTGTGTTCGGCCTGTCAGCAGTTGTTCTTTCTGGTTGTGCAACAAAATCGTATGTGGATGAGCAGGTTGGAAAACTACAAAAACAAATATCTAACTTAGAAGGAAAAGTTAGTGATGCTCAAAATGCGGCTTCACAGGCTAAATCTCAAGCAACTGAAAATGCTCAGAAAATACAACAGCTTGAAAAAGGAGATGCTGATATAAAAGCAAGATTACAGCAGGTTGAAGGTACTGCTTCTGCTGCTTACAAGAAAGCTTCAAGCAATGAACAGGCTATTGAAGATCTAAATGCTGCTTTACAAAGACAAAGCAAAAATATTGAAAGAATTTTAGGAAAACACTACGCAAAATAATCAATTTAAAGGGGTTGCGAACCCCTTTCTTTCTTCTCCTATATACTCAATAACATATCTATTTAAATCTATTCCTTTATCCATTAAGTTTTTTAACAGCTCTTTTTTATCCTTTTCTGTTAAAGAAAATACTTCAATGTATATTTTTCCGTTTTCATAAAGCTTGTAGTCCTTTTCTGTAATATGGACAGGAGTTCCCCTCTCTACAACATCAAAAAGTCTTTCAACATCTTTGTTGTACATTCTTATACATCCATGGCTTACCTTCATCCCGATTCCAAATTTTTTACTTGTTCCATGCATTAAAAAAGATGTATTTCCAAGTCTCATAGCTCTCGTCCCAAGAGGGTTATCTGGTCCAGGAGGAACAACTTCAGGTAAATCAGGTTTTTCTTTTCTTATGCTTTCAGGTACTCTCCACTCTGGGTTTTTTCTTTTTTCTGTTATTTTAAAATCCCCTATTGGAGACTCATTCTCATCTGTTCCTATTCCCACAGGTATAGATATAACGTAAGGTTCATCATTAATCTTTACAGGATAGTAAAGTCTTTTTTCAGAAAGATTAAGATATATTTCTCCAAAGTTAAAATTTTCTTCTGGAATAAGTCTTCTCCGTGGAACAAATATAGCCTCACCTTTCAGTATATTTAAAGGGTCAACATACTTGTTTGCTATTCTCATTTCATCGTATCCCATGTCAAGTTTCTTTGCAATTTCAACAAGCGTCTGATTCCTATCTGATATATAAATCTCGTTCTGTCCAAATAGATTTCCCTTATTCAGCTTAAAAATATTTATGTTAGGGTCGAAAACACTGAATTTTTCATCATTTATAAAAAATGTTTTTTTTCTCAGGAGAAATTTATAGTTGCTATTAAGTATTTTTAGTTTTTTTGGAAATTTCTTTTTTAAAAAAAGGTTGTTTGCAAGAATAAAAAGCCTCAATTTTGTGTCTCTTTTCAGTGGCATATAATATACTTTTCTTAAGAGCTTATCCATTTTTTCAACATAGGGTTTTGCATTTTCCCTTTTTTTGTTTATTGCAAGGTTGTAATAGGAGATAGCTATAATCTCATATATGATTTCTTTTTCTTTTGTTAAACCACTGTTGTATCTCAAATAGGATTCTGCAGATTGTAAAGCTATAGAATAAGCTCCATCTTTAATTGCATTTACAGCTTTCTGGAAATATACCTGACTTTTTTCCTGTTCTAACTGTTTTTCTGCTTCTTTTATCAAATTGTTTATATCGTATGGAAAAGCTTGTATAACAAATGTTAAAAATACTGCTAAAATGTAAAACATAAATAAATTTTATCAGATTAGTGTGGAAAATTTATGGAAAAAGTGTTCTTAGGATTAGGCTCAAATGTTGGAAACAGAGAGAAAAACATACTTGAAGCTATCATATATCTGAAAGAACATATAAAAAATGGAAAAATAGCTGATATGTACATATCGAAAGCTGTAGGCTTTAAAAATCAGCCGGATTTTTTTAACACAGTTTTTGTTGGTTATACAGATTTATCACCAGAGGAACTTTTTTATTTTATAAAAAGAATTGAAAAAAAAGTGGGAAGGGTGTACAGATTTCATTGGGGACCAAGAGAAATAGATATAGATATCCTGTTTTACGGAAATAAAATCATTAAAAAGGATTTTTTAATAGTTCCTCATCCAAGACTTCATGAAAGGGATTTTGTACTTAAACCACTTACAGATTTAGAGCCTGATTTTGTTCATCCTGTTTTTAAAAAAAAGATAATAGACATTTATATGGGATTAAAGGAATTTTCCATCATTGGGAAGGTTTGAATGGTGGCCAGGGGCGGAATCGAACCGCCGACACTACGGTTTTCAGCCGTATGCTCTACCAACTGAGCTACCTGGCCAAGGGCTATATAGTTTATGCCAAATTATCCCCATTGTCAAGAAATAGGTTGTACGTTGAAATTTCCACAATTACTGAAATTTTTATTTTCACTGGGTAAATATCATTTTCTATAATCGAGTTAGTTCAAGATATTTACGTAAGTCTATATCAGAAGATTGCTAAAGAAACAGTCGTAATACCCTCAAAATGATAGATACCTATACCTGACGAAAAACAATAAAAATTGAATTTGTA
>CAYTOE010000114.1:1510-5556 GCA_964439255.1 uncultured Aquificales bacterium | reverse complement strand
TAACAAAAGATGAGATTCATCTATTGGCAAAATTCCTCTTAAATCCACCACCACCTCCTCCATTACTCTCCTGGAAGAAGATAAATGACTCATGGAAAGTTTATGTTCCTGTTGATCAGAGACCAACAAAACCAGCAAATCCACACTGGAAAAACTTCTTTGGTGTTATTCTCAGAGATGTAGGTAAAGTGGCAATTATTGATGGAACAACTAAAAAACTCCTAAATATCGTGAACACAGGTTTTGCTGTTCATATTCTAAGAACATCAAAATCAGGAAGGTATATGTACTCTATTGGTAGGGATGGTAAGGCTACAGTTATAGACTTATGGATGAAAAAACCCGATAAAGTAGCGGAAGTTAAGGTTTGTTATGATGCCCGTTCATTAGATACAAGTAAATATCATGGATATGAAGATAAGTATGCAGTGGTAGGTTGTTACTGGCCTCCATCTTTCGTGATTTTAGATGGAAAAACATTAAAACCGCTTATAAGACACGCAACAAGCGATTATTACTACGATACACAGGATTATGTTAGAGAGGCTCGCGTAGCATCCATAGTATCATCTCATTACGACCCACTATGGATTTTAAATATCAAAGAAGCTGGTCAAGTGTGGCTTGTTGATTATTCAAAAGTTGATAGAGGAACAGTTTCTATTGATATGATTAATGCAGAAAGATACCTCCATGATGGTGGATGGGATTTATCTAAAAGATATTTCCTTGTAGCAGCTAACATGAGAAACAAAATCGTTGTTATTGATACAAAAGAGAAAAAACTTGAGGCTATTGTCAATGTTGGAACAAAACCTCACCCAGGAAGAGGTGCTAATATAGACCATCCAAAATACGGTCCAATCTGGTGTACAGGTCATATAGGTGAAAACAGAATAGCCTGTATAGGAACAGACCCAGAAAAACACCCAAGATACGCATGGAAAGTTGTTAAATGGATTAAACTTCCTGGTGTTGGTGGTGGAAACCTATTTATAAAAACTAATCCGCATGCAAAATGGCTTCTTGCTGACAGACCTTTGAACCCAGACAAAGACTTACAAAGAAGTATATTTGTTTATGATAAGTACACTTTTAAACTTGTAAAAACTTTGAAAATTCCTGATGGAATACCTGGAAGAGCCGTTCATGAAGAGTTTAACAAAGATGGTTCGGAATTCTGGGTTTCAGTATGGGGAAGAAAAGATCAGCCTACAGCAATTCTTGTTTATGATTCAAAAACTTTAAAACTCAAAAAAGTTATTAAAGGAGACTGGATAAGAACTCCTACAGGTAAATTTAATGTTTACAACACTATGAAGGATATTTATTAATGAGAATACGTAGCCTGCTGCTGCTTGTCCCGTTGGTTGTGTTTTCTCCCATGGCTTATGGGGGAAACAAGGGTAGCCACCTGTACCAGAAATATTGCGCAAGCTGTCATGGGGTTGACAGAACCGGTACGGTGGCTCCCCCTCTTTTTTCATTATTTTTAAGAAAATATCCTGAAAAGAAACTGATTAATATCATCAAAAATGGACTTCCAGCTACTCAGATGCCTGCATTTCCAAATCTATCTGAAAAGGAAATAAAAGATATTATCTCATATATAAAATCTCCTGCAAAGATTCAGTGGTCTGAAAAAAAGATAGAGGAATCTATTACCCTCAGTAAAGATAAAGAAAAAAAACTCCCTGTTAAAAACATAAAAAATATAGTTGCTGTTGTTGAAAGAGGACATCAAAAAGTATGGATAATGGAAGGTTTAAATGTACTTGATAAATTTAATTTTAAAAATGTTCATGGAGGACTGAAGTTTTCACCGTCAGGGTGGAAGATTTATGTTCCATCAAGAGACGGATGGATTGGTAGATACGACATAGATAAAGGAAGATTTTATGGAAAAGTCAGAGCCTGTGTTTATCTGAGAAATATTACCTTAGATAGAACAGGAAAAAATCTGATAGCTTCTTGCTGGCTTCCTAAATCTATTGTTATTCTTGACAGTGAAAGCTTCAAGCCTCTTAAAGTGATAAAACAGGATGGTTTAATATCAGGAATATACGGTCTTTACTCGAAAGATAAAGCTGTTTTCACTTACAGAGATAAAGCAAAAATAGGGTTTTTAGATACAAAAACATTTGGGATAACCTATAAGAAAATTCCGGAGGCCTATGAGGACTTTTTTATAGACCCATTTGAAGAGTATATAGTAGGTAGTTCAAGAAAAGGAACAAAACTCAGTGTTTACAGTATTTCAGAAGGAAAAGAGGTATTCTCCTCAAAGATGGAAGGAATGCCTCACCTTGCTTCAGCTACAGTCTGGTATAAGAAAGGAAAGTTTTATTTTGCAACACCTCACATAACAAAA
The DNA here is from genome assembly GCA_964439255.1 of uncultured Aquificales bacterium. Classification (GTDB taxonomy): domain Bacteria; phylum Aquificota; class Aquificia; order Aquificales; family Hydrogenothermaceae; genus JAADDV01. The sequence goes on along the minus strand of CAYTOE010000114.1, from coordinate 3,185 downwards.
CCGTTTGTTACTGTCTGGAATCTGTATAACTGGAAGTTTGTTAAAAAAGTGGATATAGGAGGAAACGGTTTCTTTGTGAGGACACATCCAACAACCCCTTACCTCTGGACAGATAATGGTAAAGACAGAATAGTCCTTATAAACAGAGATGATTTTTCAGTAAAAACAGTTGAGACAAAAAAAGGAAAAAGAGTCATACATACAGAGTTTAGCGGTGATGGAAATCTTGCCTATGTTAGCCTTTACAACAGGGATGGAGACCTTCTTATATACGACAGTATAACCCTAAAACTACTGAAAGATATTCCTGCAAGTATTCCTATTGGGAAGTACAACATCATAAACAAATCCAGAAAGTATCAGCCTGTTCTCCTTGGAAAACAGATTTTTATGGAAAAATGCTGGGGATGTCATCATCAAACACAGGAGGCATTTGCACCTTCCTTCAAATGGATTGTAAACCATAGAAAGCCTGAACAGATTTTGGCTCAGATAGCAAATCCAGATGAGATGTATAAAAAGCTTGGGTATAAAAGGAATGCAATGCCAAAACTGAACCTTTCCTCTTTTGAGCTGAGAGCTATTTTATCTTATATGATGCAGTTTAAGGATAAGAAAAATGCTGAGAATAACTGAGTATATAAAAAAAACATTAGAAGGGAAAGAAATTAACCCTTTCAATGGGAAAATCCTTATATGGAATCTTACAAATGCCTGTAATCTCTTCTGTAAACACTGCTATTCGGCTGCAAATACATCAAGAAATGGAGAAATAGATATAAAGGATATAGAAAAACAGATACCTTTTTTAAAAAAAGCCGGTGTAAAGGTTCTTATTCTTTCAGGGGGAGAGCCTCTGATAAGAGAGGATATTTTTGATATAGCTGAACTTTTCAACAGAAATGGTTTTATTACTACTCTTTCAACAAATGGGCTTCTTATAGATGAGAAAAATATTGATAAAATAAAAATACATTTTTCCTATGTGGGAATAAGTATAGATGGAAACGAGGAAACCCACGACAGATTTAGAGGTATGAAAGGAGCTTTTAAACGTTCCCTTGAATCAGTGAGACTTGTAAGAGATGCTGGTATTAAAACAGGTATCCGCTTTACACTTTCTTCAGAGACAGAAAAAGACCTTCCGTTTATCTTTTCTTTAGCAGAGAGAGAAAAATTACCAAAGGTCTATATATCCCACCTTGTTTACTCAGGAAGAGGGAAACACCTTTCCCAGTCAGAGAAAGAAAAGTATAAAAAACATGTTGATTTTATTATGGAAAAATCCTTTGAGTATGTAGAAAAAGGTATTTCTATAGATGTAGTAACAGGGAATAATGAAGCAGATGCTGTTGTTCTGTACCATGCCTTTAAAAAGAGATATCCTAAAAAAGCAGAGCTTATGTATGAAAACCTAAAGAGATGGGGTGGAAATCAGGCAGGGGTAAGGATTTTTGATATTGATTATAGGGGTTTTGTAAAGCCTGATACATATTTTCCTTATAAAATAGGTAACATTTATGAAAAAGATTTTTATCAGATAGTTAACTCAAATGGAGTAATGACAAAACTGAGACAACATCCAAGACCTGTAAAAGGAAAATGTGAAAAATGTGATTATTTAGAGATATGTAACGGAAATTCCCGTTCAAGGGCTTATGCTGTTTATGGTGAT
>CAYTOE010000114.1:0-1410 GCA_964439255.1 uncultured Aquificales bacterium | reverse complement strand
AGCTACTTTTGTATTTTTAATGGTTTTCTACTATTCTTTTGCAGAAAAACTGTACGTTGTTGAAAGGGAAAGGGGAAGTCTTGCTGTTATAGAAAATGGAAAGTTTATCAAAGAGATTAAAAACCTTGGAAATCTAAATCATGCCATTGTAAAGACAGACGGAGATTATAGCTACTGTATAGCAAGAAATGGGTATTTTTCAAAAATAGACAACAAAGCAGATAAGCTTATAAAAAAAATAAAACCTGGAAATAGCGGTATAGGATTTACATTTATAGGAAAATACATAGCTATAGCCCATTATGACCCAAAAAAAGTGACAGTTCTTACAAAAGACCTTGATGTATATAAAACTATAGACACAGGTTCAAGGAATGTGGGAATAAAACCTTTCTATCCTTATCTTGTTTTTTCCTTAATGGACAAGGACCAGACATGGATTTTGAATGCAGAAAAGGATTTCTCAGTTGTTAAAAAGATAAACGTTGGAAAAATGCCTTTTGATGCATTGAAAGATAAGGACAGGTATATTGTTGGATTTTTTAAAGAAAAAGGAGTAGGAATAATAAATATGAAGGATTTTTCCTATAAAAAAGTTTCTTTTAAAACCCCAGAAAAAGAAGAAATCGTCTTTAAAATCCCCCATTTTGGTATGTGGGGAGTTATAGATAACAGAGCATTAATACCATCTGTTGGTGAGAAAAAGGCTTATCTTGTTGATATTAAAAAAATGCAGGTTATAAAGGAGATACCTTTAGAGGGTTTACCTGTTTTTATAGCCGTTTCACCAGATAAAAGTATTGCTGTTTCAAACTACAGCGGAGAAAAGGACAACCTTATTTCTGTTATAGACCTGAAAAAAATGAAAGTTGTAAAAACATTCCCAGCAGGAAAAAGAGTAATGCATATAAGATTTTCAAAAGATGGGAAAAGACTTTATGTTTCTTCCTACTTTGATAACAGCTTTAAGGCTTTTGATACAAAAACATGGAAAAAGCTGTATGAAATAACTGTCCCAAACCCATCAGGTATTTTTATAGTCAGATAACTGTTAAAAGAATAAATGTAAAGTTGTCCCTTTTTCTTTTTTCTAACTCTAAGAGAAACGTATCAATCTGTTTAAACGGGTCAGGCCATAAAAGAGAAAATATTTCCTGATCCGTAAGTTCTCCATGCACACCGTCTGTTGTAATAAGATAGTACTCTCCTTCATCTAAATAATCTGTTTTTATATAAGGTTTGACTCCATTATCCCATTCCTGTTTAAAAACATCACCTATTCCAAACTCAAGGATATTTCTTGCTGGATGATAAAAAGCCTCTTGATAGGTAATAACTCCAGTATCAACAAGTTTCTGAACATAGCTGTGGTCATGGGAGAGGTAGATAATGCCATCTTCTATTATTTTA
>CAYTOE010000113.1:0-5581 GCA_964439255.1 uncultured Aquificales bacterium | reverse complement strand
AGGTTATGGTGGTCCCTGTCCTCCTCCCGGTAAACCACACAGGTACTTTTTTAAAATCATTTATCCCCTGTTTTATGCCTTTTATCTCTATTTTTTTTGGAAAATTTTCAGCAATACCTGTGGATAAAGCGGGAATATCATAAACAATCCAATGGGTAAATATTCCTACAGGTGCGTCTGGATCTTCTACTATAAGGACAAAACTTTTTGTCCCTTTTGGTATATTTTCCCACTTTAGAGGTGGTGATATATCTTTTCCGTCGCAGGTATATTTTACAGGTATAAATTCTCCATATTTGAAGGCAGGGGATGTTATTTTAAAGTTTCCAGCTAAGGCTACACCACACATAAAAAGAAACATAAAGATTATTTTTTTCATCTTCCATAGACCCCCATTGTGTATCCTTCAGAAATAATATGTCCTTCTAACATTTCTCTTACTGTTGTATGGTGTTCTCCAGGAGGAAGGTTTAATGTTGGTATGTCAAGGGCTAAAACAATGAAAAAATATCTGTGTGGTTTACCGGGAGGAGGACAGGGACCACCATAACCTACTCTTCCAAAATCGTTTATCCCCTGTTTTATACTTTCTACTTCAGGTACTTTAGGGAAGTTTTCAGGTAACCCCTTTATATCTGGTGGGATATCATAAACAACCCAGTGGGTAAATGTTCCCATAGGTGCGTCTGGGTCTTCTACTATAAGAACGAGACTCTGTGTTTCTTCTGGTACATTTTCCCATATAATTTCAGGTGAGATATCTTCCCCATCACAGGTATAAATAACAGGTATATATTCACCTTCTCCAAAAGAAGGGCTTTTAACAATCATGATAATCCTCCCTTATTTTCTTACATTAAAAATAGGGAGATATTTTAGAATTTTCCAGCTTTAACTAAGTAGTATATTTTTGAGCAAAACTCCAAGTCTGAAGTTAGTTTTAAGGCATAGTTTAAACTATCTGATATAACAAAAGAGCCGTGTTTTTTAACTATAACTATCTTTTTTTCTGTTTCTTTAAAGGTATTTGAAAGTTTTTCTGCTAATTCTTCTGAACCACTTGCATTTTTAACATCAATAACAGGTACCTCACCAACAAAAAGCTTTCCTTCGTTGTCTATAGGAACAAACGTTTCTAAGAAAAAAGAAAGGGCAACAGCGTTTATTGGATGGGCATGAATGATAGCTTTAGCTTTTGTTTTTTTATAAATAGCCCTGTGAACTATAAGCTCACTTGAGGCTTCTTTATCTTTTTCACTTTCAAAGAAAACAGGCACTTCAACAATATCTTTATGCTTTAAGAATCCAAGCATAGCGCCTGTTTTTGTTATATATATACTATCCTCAAATCTTACACTTATGTTCCCTGCATGGCTGTTAACAAGACCTTCTTTGTATAGAACCTTTCCAGTAAAGATAATATCTTCTATGATTCTTTCTACATAAAGATTTTTCAATTTCGAGTAAGGCATTTTTTATTCCTAAGAATTGTAGGTATGGTTTATATTATAAACTATTATTCGTAAGGTATTTCCTCATCAAATCCCCATTTTTCTATTTTTTCTGTTTTGAACCTTTCAGACCAGCATTCTTCACAGAAAAATAGTCCTTCAATATTCTCATCTTCATATAAAGGAACACCTTTTTTTCCACATTTGTAACACTCTTCATTTTTGTTTTCTATTTTTTTTAGTTTTTTAATTCCTTCGAATTTTTCTCTCATGTTTTACTTCTCCAACTTTGTTTAACTTTTAAGATAAGGAAATGTAGGAATATTTGTATGAGAAAGGTTAGTTTAAAAGACCAAAATTCTTCATTTTTGTCCTTAGTTGCTTCCTTGATATTCCCAGTTTTTCTGCTGCTTTTGTCTGGTTCCAGTTTGTCTCCTTTAGAACCTTCAGTATAACTCTTTTTTCTATCTCAAAAAGGTTAGTGTCTGTTAAAGGTATATCTTCTTTTGTTTCTTTTTTTGAGGACATTTTTTTGAAAATCCTTGGAGGAAGATGCTCTTTTTTGATTGTGTCATGCTGGCACATAACAACAGCCCTTTCTATAGCATTTTCCAGTTCTCTAACATTTCCAGGCCAGTTATAGTCTAAGAATATCTCCATTACTTCTTTATCAACATCCCTTATGTTTTTGTAGTTGAGTTTGTTAAATTTGTCTAAAAAATGCTTAACAAGTAAGGGAATATCCTCTTTTCTTTCCCTTAGAGGAGGAATTTTTATATGTATAACATTTATTCTGTAAAACAGGTCTTCTCTGAATTTTCCCTCCTCTACCATCTGCTCCAAATCTCTGTTTGTTGCAGCAATGATTCTACATTTTACAGGTATAGTTTTTGTTCCTCCAATTCTGTAAAACTCTTTTTCCTGAAGGACTCTGAGAAGTTTTGCCTGTGGCAGGGGCTGAAGTTCCCCTATCTCATCTAAGAAAAGCGTTCCTTCTTCAGCAAGCTCTATTTTTCCTATTTCTTTACCTACAGCCCCAGTAAATGAACCTTTTTCATGACCAAATAGCTCATTTTCAAAAAGTTCAACTGGTATAGCTGAGCAGTTTATTCCTATAAAAGGTTTATCTTTTCTTCTTGATAAAGAGTGAATAGCCCTTGCAACAAGTTCTTTTCCTGTTCCACACTCCCCTTCTATTAAAACCGTTGCTTCGCTCTGGGAAACTATGGCTATTTCTTCAAAGAGGTTCTGCATCTTTTTACTTTTACCTATTATCCCGCAGAATTCAGATTTTTCTTTAAAGGTTTCTGAGGTTTCTTTCTTTGTATAAAAATCAAGAATCTTTAGCAAATCTTGAAAATCTATAGGCTTTGCAATGTAGTGGGAAGCTCCTTTTTGCATAGCTTCCACAGCACCATTTATAGAACCATAAGCTGTTATCATTATGAAAGGTTTTTTGCTTTCTATCTTTCTGTAAAACTCTAAAATCTCCATTCCTGTTCCGTCTGGAAGTTTGTAATCACTTAAAACGATATCAAACCGTTCTTTTTTTAAGATACTAATTGCAGTTTCTCTGTTTGAGGCGGTTTTTACTTTAAAGTTATTATCTTCAAGGAATTTTTTGATAATTTTCAGTATGTTTTCTTCATCATCAATTAAAAGTACTTTTTTTCTTTCCATAAATACCACCCTGTAATTTTTTCAGATTAAAAAATATTCCTTAAATATCTTCCATCAAAAATTATATCTTAAAAAGCGGTTAGACCTTGTTAACCAAAGCTTTCAAGGATAATATACAATATTATAATTAGTATAAAAAAAGGTGCTAATATGAAAAAGCTAATTTCAGTTTTTATAATCTTGTTTTCCTTTTCATTTTCTTTTGGTGATGATATACATAAAGCTGTAATTGATTTGAGAACTGGAGATATTGATAGGTTTGAAAATGGTGTTTTGAAGGGACTTTCATACGTCATACAGGGATATAGAGACAGACTTGAGGATATGAAGGTGATTGTAGTAGCACATGGGGAAAGTTATAAGTTTTTCTTAAAAGATTTGTCAAAAACACCATACAGGAATGATAAAAAACTTTTAGAAAAGCAGAAGGAGATTAAAGAAAGACTTGAAAATCTTGTTAAGTTTTACGGTGTAAAGTTTGAGATATGTAAAGCTGGTATGATAGCAAGAAAGCTTGATTTAGGTAACCTTTATCCTTTTGTGAAACCTATTCCTACCGCTTTAAACGGTATTGTTGAATGGCAGGAAAAAGGTTACAAATATATGATTTTTGAATAGGGGTATCAGATATGAGGAGATTGATTGTTTTTCTTTTTATTCTTATTTTCTCCACAGTTTTTGCAGCTGAAAAGAAAAAAGATGTAGCTAAGTTTGAGGCTTCAGAAAGTACATATCCATCTTTAAAAGTGGTTTATGACTGGAACTTCTCTAAACCTGAAGATGTATCAAGGGCTTTAAATTTTCTCAGGAATCATTTTAAATCTTATGATGAGTATGCACCTTTAGAAGAATTGGAGATTGTTGTTGTTAGTCATGGAGCAGAAATTCCTGTGTTTGCGAAGCAAAACTACAAATATTTTAAGGAGATTGTTGAAAGAATAAAGAACTTCCACGATACATACGGTGTTAAGTTTTATATCTGTTATAATGCAGCAAAGGCTTTTGGATTTGATAAAAACGACTTTCCTTCTTTTGTTACACTGACACCTGCAGGTGTTGCAAAATTAGCTGCTTTGCAGGAAGAGGGTTACAGGCTCGTCCCTGCTGTAGTACACGATTTTAAACCTATCAGAGAAAAATACGGTAAGAAAAAATGAGATTTTTAATTTTACTTTTCTTTCTCCTTTTTTCTTTTTCCTATGGTTACTCTGAACTTACATTTGCAGTTTTATCTTCTGGTTCTCCTGTAAAAGAGTACAGGCGTTTCAAACCTTTAACAAAGTATATAGAATCAAAAGTGGGAATACCTGTTAAACTGAAAATAGTTGGTAAATATAAAAAACTCCTTGATATGTACAAACAGGAAAATGTTGAAATTTCCATATCATGTCCTGTTGTTTTTTACAAAATAAAAGAAAAGCATGATGTTGAAGGTGTAGCTGTAGTAAAGATACATGGTGAAGTTTTGGAGTCAGGGGTTATTGTTGTTAAAAAAAACAGTCCTATAAAAACTGTTAATGATTTGAAAGGTGCGAAAATAACCCTTGGAAGTTCTATTTGCGCAAGTAACTGTATAATGCCCCTTTATATACTTAAAATCCACAACATCACATACAGAGATGTTCCAGATATGTGGAGTTCTGGAAGTGATAGAGCTGCAATACTTGCTGTATTAGCAGGATTAGCTGATGCCGCAGGTGTAAAAGAGGAAAGTGCCCTTCTATATATAGATAAAGGGATAAGAATTCTTGCAAAATCACCTTATGTCCCAAGATATATAGTTGCTGTTTCAAGAAAACTACCTGCTAATATACAGAAAAGGATAAAAGAAGCTTTATACAGTATGAAGGACAAAAATATTCTTAAAAAAATTGGGATTGATGGTTTTGAAAAACCAGAGCCGAAAATGTTTAAACTTATTAAAAATTACAATGAAGTTTTAAACTCTTATCCATTTTTGCAGTGATGATTTTATCAGCTTATATTGAAATAAACTGATTTTTGGGAATGTTTATGTTTAAAAAGCTGTCTATCCAGTGGAAAGTTGCCCTATCAACGTCTGTTTATATACTTTTTGTTCTTATAGGTGCTATATTTTTCACTTTTTTTAGTTTTGAGCAGAAGATACTAAATGAAAAAACAAATGGTACATTAAAAACAATAGAGAGTCTTATAGAAAACTCAAAGGAGAGTTTTATTCTTTCAAACCTTGAAAAGATAAATGAGCTTGTCTCTACCATCTCAAAAATAACTTCTGTAACAAAAGTGAGGATTTTTGATATTGATGGAAGGGTTATAGGGGATAAAAATATAAAAAATCTTGGTATAAATGAAAAAAAACAGCTCAGCTATTTTAAAGACAGACCTTATGTTAAAAGGGAAAAAAATCTGATAAATCTGTTCTACCCAGTAAAAATAGACGATGAAAATATCGGTTATGTTTATGTCCA
>CAYTOE010000112.1:0-5638 GCA_964439255.1 uncultured Aquificales bacterium | reverse complement strand
TTTAAATAATGGCGGAGCCGACGGGACTCGAACCCGCGGCCTCTGGCGTGACAGGCCAGCGTTCTGGGCCAGGCTGAACTACGGCTCCGTATTCATCTATGGGCGGTAGAGGAGTCGAACCTCTGACCCCCTCCTTGTAAGGGAGGTGCTCTGGCCAACTGAGCTAACCGCCCGAACGGAAGAATATAATATAATTTATTTTTGAAAATGTCAATACTTTTAAAACAAAGGAGGCAAAAATGATATCAAAAGAGTTTTTAGAAATACTTGCATGTCCAGAATGTAAAGGTGAAGTTCTGTATATAGAGAAAGAGAACTGTTTTGTCTGCGAAAAATGTCTTCTTAAATATATAATTGTGGATGGCATCCCAGACTTTCTTGTAGAAGATGCCCAGAAGATAACAGAAGAAGAATTAAAAAGGCTTTCAGGAGATAATGGAAAAAATGCTCAGTGAGATTAAAAATCTGTTTAAGGCTTTCATTTTTATTGTTATTCTTTTTCTACCAGTTTATCTTATAACACCTTCCGAAGAAACTGTAAAAAATGATGTTATAAAAAATGTGAACTCTGAAGAATTTAAAGTAGAAATTGGGAAAGAGGGTGGAATACTTCACAGAGCCCTTGCTGGAGACGCAAAAACATTCAATCCTGTAATGGCACAGGAAACAACATCAACAGCTGTCATAAATCCTTTGTTTAACGGTTTGACAAAAACAAATGTAAAAACCCTTCTTCCGGAACCAGACCTTGCTGAAAGCTGGGAAGTAGATAAAACAGGAACAAAATGGATTTTCCACCTTAGAAAAAATGCAAAATGGTTTGATGGAAAGCCTGTAACAGCAGATGATGTGGTATTTACGTATAACCAGATATATTACAACCCTGATATACCTTCCTCTTCAAAAGATATTCTTACAGTAGAAGGAAAAAAATTTATAGTAAAAAAGATAGATGATTATACAGTTGAATTTATTATTCCAAAACCATTTGCCCCTTTTCTACAGGCTGTTGGACAGCCAATTTTACCAAAACATATATTAGAAGAATCTGTAAAAAACAAAACATTCACATCAACATGGGGTATAAACACCCCTCCAGAAAAGCTAATCGGAACAGGTCCTTATAAACTAAAAGAGTATGTTATAGGACAGTACGCTGTTTATGAAAGGAACCCTTACTACTGGGAAAAAGACAAAAAAGGACAGAATTTACCTTATATAACAAAGGTAAAAGCCCAGATTATAGGCGATCCAGATGTAAGACTCATAAAATTTGAAACAGGAGAAACAGATTATTATGGAGTTAGGGCTTCTGACCTTCCTGAGCTTGTTCCAAAAGCAAAAAAGGGAAAGTTTACTATTTACAATCTTGGTGCTACACCATCAACCCTTTTTATCGTTTTTAACCAGAATCCAGGTTCACCTATCCCTAAATACAAGTTGAAATGGTTCCAGAACACAAAGTTCAGACAGGCTATATCTTATGCTGTTGATAGGCAGGGAATTATAAATATAGCTTACAATGGACTTGCGTATCCCATATACACCGCTGTTACACCTGCTAACAGAAGACTTTTTGATGAAAAGTTTTACCCTAAATACCCTTTTAACCTTAAAAAAGCAAAAGAAATACTCCTTTCAATAGGTTTTACAGAAGGAAAGGATGGCTTCCTTTATGATAAAGAAGGACATAAGCTGGAGTTTACACTTATAACAAACTCTGGAAATAAAGAGAGGGAAGTTATAGGTAATATACTTAAAGATGATTTAAGAAAGATAGGAATAGAAGTAAATTTTCAGGCTATAGATTTTAATAACCTTGTTACAAGGCTTATGTCAAATTACGACTGGGAAGCTGTAATTATAGGTTTAACAGGTAGTATAGACCCTTATTTTGGTCAAAATGTCTGGCTTTCTTCAGGACATCTTCATATGTGGTACCCAAACCAGAAAAAACCAGCTACAGAATGGGAAAAAGAGATAGATGACCTTTTTAACAGAGCTGCTGTTGAGCTTGACCCTAAAAAAAGGGATACTCTGTACAAAAAAGCATTTAAAATATTAGGGGAAAAACAACCAATGATTTTTATAGCAGCACCTGAAGAACTTATCGCTGTAAAAAACAAACTGAAAAATGTTTTTCCCACAGTTTGGGGATGGTACAAAGATGAATATGTTTATATAGAAAAGTAAAATAAGGAGAGAAAATGAGAGCAATTTTTTTTGTTGTGTTTTTTTTAATTTTTTCTGGAGTAAAAGCTGTTGAACTAAATGTTAATCCACTTTATCTGAATGAAGGACTGACATCTAACCAGGTTATAAATATAAGAATCTACACATTAAGAGCTGAAAATCTTGTTTTAAACGCCTATTCTGCCTTAAACAGAAGAACAATATACTACAGAGAAGTAAAAGAGTATCTGAACGGTGCTTTATTTTTCTTAAATGAAGCTAAACAGTACTCTCCGACATATCTTGTTAAAAGACAGATAGAAGCTATTAAAAAAAGGATAAAACTTTTTCCAGATGAAGATTACTCGGAAGATTTAAAAAACCTGTACATATATATAGAGGAGATTTCAGGAAATCTGAACAACTATGATGAAATTAAAAATCTACTTTTAACCATTATAGATAACGCAAAAATGAGACAAAACACATTTGTAAAAGAAAAATTGGATGTATTAGAGGAAAAAATAAAGGTAAAACTGATAGATAACCCTATAAATGAAGCCCAGAATCTTATAAGTATAGCCATTGACCATTTAAAGGCTGGAAGATATACAAAATCAAAAAAGGCTATAGAGCTATCATTAAGTCCTCTTATCTCCATCTCTTCTAAAGAGAATCTGTTTGTTGCCCTTGCAAGGGAGTATATATACAAATCTTATCTCACTTATGACTACGACCAGATAATATCCTTGAGGTACGTTGACTCAGCTTTAATAGCGATAAACAAAGCTTTTTACGTCTCATCCCCAGAAAGTAAAGAGACGATAAAGCAGATAAGGAAAAAAATAAGAAGCTTACCTGGAATATTTGACAATAAGGAAGAAGCCAAAAAGATATTTACTGATATAATAGGTTTACTCCAGGGATTGTAAGGAGGTTTTAAGATGAAAAAGGTTTTATTATCCCTTGTGGCAGCTTTCTCTATACTTATTCCAAAAAGCTATGCTTTAGAAGGTGAAATAATATTCAAAGATGCCCTTTACGGTGCTGGAATTGGTGGCCTTGCAGGTGGAGCGCTTTATCTTGTAGATAGCAACGATTTTGGAGCGAAAGTTGGAATAGGTGTATTTTTAGGTCTTTTAGCAGGCACAGCTATAGGTTTTTATGAATCAGAAGGTGCCTTTGTTCAGATTGATAATGGGAAACTGAAAGTGGCTTTTCCAGATATAAAGGTTGAGAAGAACCAGATGGATACTTTCACAAAGGTTTATCTGTTGGGAGCAAAGTTCTAATGTTTTCTGAAGAACTGATAGAAAAACTTTCAAATCCTCCAAGAAAGAGTGTAAATCTTGTTGTAAAGGTAAATCCTGAAAAGCTGAATTTTATCTCAATGGTTGTTGATGGACATGGAAGAATAGCCCTTCCACGAACAAGAAGTGGGAAGAAAGGTATTCTCGACTTTTTAACATCTCCAGATTGTGTAGAAGACCTGTACAAAATCCTTGACGATATTAAGAAAAACTATGACCCTTCACTTGAGATTATAAAAGACCTTGGAGAAAACTGGTTAGAAGCTGTTATTTAACATTGAAAATGGGAGAAAAAGTCTTAGTTTTAAACACAAATAATAAAGAGAGAATTATTATGCCTGAAGTTGTTTATAAACCTGTTGAGGAACTTTTAGATAAGGTTTCATATTTAAGTGAACAGGACAGAAAAGAGATAAAAGAAGCTGCAGAGTATATAATAAAAAAGCATGAAGGACAGTTCAGAAAATCAGGGGAACCTTATTATATACATCCTATAGAAGCAGCAAAAATATTGGCTGATTTAAGACTCGATAAAACAACAATTGTTTCAGGTTTATTACATGATGTTGTTGAAGATACAGACACAACCCTTGAAGAAATTTCAAACAGATTTGGAGAAGATGTAGCACTAATAGTTGATGGTGTTACAAAAATAAGCAAATACAAATTCACAAGTAAAGAGGAAGCTGAAGCTGAAAACTTCCGTAAAATGCTTGTTTCTATGGCAAAAGATATAAGGGTAATCCTTGTAAAGTTAGCTGATAGACTCCACAATGTAAGAACTCTCCAGTTTCTACCTGAATACAAACAAAAAAGAATAGCTAAAGAAACATTAGATATATATGCACCTTTAGCTGCAAGACTTGGTTTATGGAAAATAAAAAGTGAGCTTGAAGATGTATCTTTCAGGTTTTACAACCCTGAAGAGTTTAAGAGGATAACTACATATGTAGCCCAGTCAAAAGCTTCGCAGGAAAGATTTTTAAAAGAAGAGGTGGTGCCTAAAATAGAAGAAGCTCTCAAAAAACATGGGATAAAATCTCAGATACAGTACAGAACCAAGCATATATACAGTATCTACGAAAAAACAGTAAGAAAGAATATAACATTAGGAGATATTTACGATATATACGGAATAAGAATCTTAGTTGAAGATGTTAAAGACTGTTATCTAACTCTTGGAATTATCCATTCTCTCTGGTCTCCTGTACCGGGAAGATTTAAAGATTATATATCCCTTCCAAAATCAAATATGTATCAGGCTCTACACACCACAGTAATAACAGAAAAAGGAAAGTTTGTAGAAATCCAGATAAAAACATTTGAAATGCATAAGATAGCAGAGGAAGGTATTGCCGCCCACTGGAGATACAAAGGGGGAAAATATTTATCCGATAAAGATTTAAAGTCCTTTACATGGCTTAGAAACGTTCTTGAATCATTAAAAGAAGAAAAATCAAAAGAGGTTATATCATCAATAAAACATGACATAGCAAGTGATGAGATATTTGTTTTCACACCTAAAGGAGATTTAATAAAACTACCTGTTGGTGCAACTCCTGTTGATTTTGCATACTACATCCACACACAGGTAGGACATAAAACAGCAGGGGCAAAAGTAAACGGAAGAATTGTTCCCCTTGATACAAAGCTTAAAAATGGTGATGTTGTAGAAATAATAACAGCAAAGTTCAATAAACCAAGTAGAGACTGGCTAAAATTTGTTGTAACAACAAAGGCAAAAACCCATATAAGACAGTATATTGCAAAACAGGAAAGAAAAAGACTTTTAAGATTTGGAGAAAAATTACTCAACAAATTTTTGAGAAAAATAGATAAAACGATAACCTCCCTTACAGAAGAAGAAAGAAATAAACTTTTAGAGAGGTTCAGTTACAAAACATTTGAAGATTTTATCATCGCTGTTGGTGAAGGTAGAATATCTCCTCAGAAAATATTAAGAACTTTAAGAAAAGAGACAGAGCAGGAAAAATCAGGAAAAATATCTAAAGAAAGTCCTGAAAAAGAAGCTGTTGTTGAGGTTGATGGAATATCTAACATACTTACATCTATAGCAAAATGTTGCTGTCCTATACCAGGTGATGAAATTGTAGGAATAATACTGAAAGGTAAAGGTATTTCAATACATTCAAAGG
>CAYTOE010000111.1:0-5658 GCA_964439255.1 uncultured Aquificales bacterium | reverse complement strand
GTTCCATTCTCAACAATTCTTCCATTTTCCATAACTACGATTCTATCAACAATATCTAAGACTTTAAGCCTGTGGGTTATCATAAGAATTGTTTTATCTTTAAAATGTTTTTTTATTTCATACATAACATACTCTTCTGTTTCAACATCAAGTGCAGAAGTCCCCTCGTCTATTATCAGGATATCGGGGTTTTTCAAAAAAATTCTTGCTATAGATATTCTCTGTCTTTCTCCTCCAGATAGTCTTGAGCCTTTTTCTCCTAACACAGTATCCAAACCATTTTCTAATCTATAGACAAAATCTGCTTTTGCCTTTTTTAGGGCTGTCATTAATTCATCATCAGTGGCATCTGGTTTTGCTATAAGTAGATTATTTCTAAGTGAATCATTGAATATAAATACTTCCTGGGAAATCATACCGATATGTTTTCTTAAAGAAGATATCCTGTACTTCCTTAGCTCTTCATCATCGATAAACACGTCACCTTTGTAATCTGTTACTAAAGCTGGAAGTATCTTTACAAATGTTGATTTTCCTGAGCCTGTTAAACCAACTATACCAACCTTTTCTCCTTTTTTTATAGTTATATTTATATCCTTCAGTATTTCATTTTCTCCTTTTTTAAGAAACACTTTTTTGTATCTTATCTCTTTTTTTAAACCTTCAAAATCAAGACCTTTATCTTTTTCCTGAGGCATTTCAATCACAAATTTTAATCTTTCTATAACTGGTGCCAGACCTTTAAGGTTTACTATACCCCTTTGAAGTATCTGAAGAGAGTTAACAAGAATTAAGATTCCACCTAAAAATGAAAAAAAATCACCGGGAGTTATCTCTCCTTTTATAATTCTTGAACCACCATAAAAAATAATTCCAGCTGTTGCTGTATAGGCTATAATTTCAACCGATGATAGATACAGGGTTTCATAAAGCCTGTTTTTTTTCTCTCTTCTATACAATTCTTCATTTATTGAATTAAAAATCTTTTTGAAAATTCCTTTATGGAAAAGTTTAACAACTTCCATTCCTGATATAACCTGGTTAAGATGCTGTGTATAATCTGATAAACTTTCTTGAAGTTTTTTTGAGTATTTTTTCCTTTTTTCCCCAAAGTATCCAAGAGCAAGACTCAGGAAAGGAACTGAGAATAAAAATATTAAAAACATTTTCCAATCTCTATAAATAAGAACAAATATTATCCCTATAACTGTAAATGTTTCTGTTATTACGTTTGTTCCTATAGTCGATGTTATCTGGGAGAACCTTTCTAAATCGTTTGTAAATCTACTTATGATATCCCCTAAAGGTCGTGTGTATATAAAAGATGGTTCTACATTAAGTAGTTTTTCATAAAAAACTTTTCTTAGTTCTCTCACTCCCTTGAATATAACAAGGGGATAAACAAAGTCCTTTAGAAAAAAGCCTATCTGCTTTCCAGCGGCTAAAAACAGGAGAGCTACTATGATAAAAATTAAACTCTTATAATCTTTGGCTATAAAAACATCATCAATAACGTTTTTTATAATATATGCAAGACCAGCTAAAGCACCTGACTCTAAAACTGAACCTGTTAAAGCAAGCAGAATTAAAAACCAGTATTTTTTGAACAGTCTGTAAATAAAAGCTAAACTTTCTTTTTCCATTTATTTCCTTTCGTAAACTCTTAAGATATTACCGTGCAGGTCATACTCTTTAAGAAGTTTTCCTTCTTGAACTTTTTCACATGTCAAAAGATAATTCCAGTTTTTTGTAAATTTAGATTTAACTATGGGTTTTCCTTTCATGAAGTCAAGATAAAGACATACAGTTTTTTCCGGAACACAGTCAAAGGCTATTTCCTTTTTTAAATCAATAATTTTAGCTATATCGTACGCTGCCTTTTTTCTTGAGGCTTTTTTTTCCATAACAATCGGAAATCCAACAAATCCCATTAAAAATCTAAGTAGTATAAAAAACAGGGAAATGTAGATAAAAACTTTTATAAGTTTATCCTTTTTAAATGAGTATATAAGGTAGGCAAAAACAAAAGCCAATATAGGAAAAAGGGGAATAACATATCTTCCCCTACTTCCCACAGAAATAAAATAAGGTAAGTAGTTTATTAATAGTATCAACAGAAGAAGCTTTAAATCTGGGGAAATTTCCAACTTCTGTTTCCTGTATAAAATAAAACCAGCCAATACAAATCCGCTGGCAGGTAAAAGCTGTTTAAAGTTTAAAACAGGATAAGAAATAAAATGCTCAAATAGTTTCAAAAGATTCTTATCTTCTTTTGCTCTTACAAGACTTTCAAATAAGAGAATCTGAATATAACGTTGAGGGTCTTCTGTGTTAAGAATCCATAAAACAGGAATACTTATCGATAAAACTCCAGCTATCCATATATACAGGTCAAATAATCTTTTCCAGTTTTTACTGTACAGGATGAGGCTTATGTATGTAAGACCAAAGAAAACAAAAGCTGGGAAACCTTTTAAAAGAAAGGCTATTCCTGTTACAACACCTGATATAAGTATGTATATTTTTCTCTCTTCCCTGTAACCAAAAAACATAAAGTAAAACATTAGAAATACAAAGAATGCCAGTGTTACATCAATCTCTGCAAGATAGCCATACCAAAAAAGAATATCGATGAAGGTTATATATATAAGAGATGAAAAAACAGAAATTTCTCTGTTTTTTGTTAATCTAAAAGAAAACAGGTATATAAGTATTAAAGTAAGAATAAGAAACAGTATAGAAACAGCTCTTGCTGTTAGCTCAGACCATGGGATAAAGTTTGAAGAAAAAATGATAAACCAGTTAAAAAGAGGTGGTTTATTAAAGTACAAATCACCTAAATAGGTAGGCTGTAGAAGATTACCGTTGTGTGCCATTTCATAAGAAACAATAGTTCTTAAAGATTCCTCCCCTCTGAACTCGTATAGATTTATGTTGGGAAATAAAGACAGAATCGCCAAAAAAATCAGAAGAAGGTAGATTTTACTTCTTTCCAATGTTAACAACTACCTCTGTAAATTTCTTCTAAGACCTCTTTGGCTCCCATATCTAAAAGATTTTTAGCAAGTTTTTCTCCTAAATTCTCCGGTTCTTCAGTACTTCCTACAATGGTATCTTTAAACACCCTTTTTCCTTCTAAATCTGAAACAAAACCTGTTATTTTTAATTTTCCATCAACAATTTCTGAATATCCCGCAAGGGGAACCTGACATCCCCCCTCAAGGGTTTTTAAGAATGCCCTTTCAGCTTTTGCTCTTATTTCACTTTCCTTATGGTTTAGTACAGAAACAATTTCTTTTGTTTTATCATCATCTATTCTCGCCTCTATACCCAAAAACCCCTGTGCAACAGCTGGTATCATGTAATCTGGACTAAATACCTGTTTTGCTTTACTTTCCAGTCCAAGCCTTTTTAGACCAGCATAAGCAAGTATAATCCCATCATACTGACCATCTTCAAGCTTTCTTATTCTTGTATCAACATTTCCCCTCAGGTCTCTTATATCTAAATCTTTTCTCTTTACCATTATCTGAGCTTTTCTTCTTAATGAGCTTGTACCTAAAACAGCCCCCGGAGGCATTTTTTCAATTGAAGAGTATTTAACCGATAAAAATGCATCCCTTGGGTCTTCCCTTTCTGTTATAGCAACTAAACCAAGACCTTCAGGAAAATAAGTAGGAACATCTTTTAGAGAATGAACAGCTATGTCTATCTCATTTTTTAGCATAGCCTCTTCTATCTCTTTTACAAAGAGTCCCTTTCCTCCAACTTTTGCGAGGGGAACATCTAAAATTTTATCTCCCTTTGTTGTTATCTTTACAAGCTCCACTTCAACTTCTGGAAAATGCTTTTTTAACAAATTTGCAATATAATTTGCCTGCCAGAGTGCAAGTTTACTTTTTCTTGTTCCAATTCTTATTTTCATATCAAACCTCTTTTATTTCTTCAAAAGAAGATATCTGTGGATAAGGAAAATCCTGTATATATTCTGCATCACCTTTCCTGACAACTCTTATAGCCTTTACTCCAGCCTCTGAAGCAGCCTTTATCTCTTCTGGATTATCAGATAAAAAAAGTATCTCTTCTGGTTTTAAGCCTATCTTTTCAGCTATTTTTCTATACGAGTCTGAGCTTTTCTTGTTTCCCACTTTTGTATCAAAAAAACCTTTAAAAAAACCAAGTAGATTTCCCTTTTCTGTATGTCCAAAAAACAGTTTTTGGGCTTTAACAGAACCTGAAGAGTATATATACATTGGCAAACCTTTTTCTTTCCATTCCTTTATTTTCTTATACGCATCCTCATAGAGGGGGGATTTTATTTTTCCAGATAAGAATCCTTCTTCCCATATATACCCCTGAATATCCTTTAAAGGTGTTATCTTTCTGTCTTCATCAATCCATTTTTTCAAAATATTTACTATTTCATCTAAGGATAAATCTCTTCCTTCAATTTCTTGAACTTCTTTTAAAATCTTTTTTATTTCAGGTTTATTTTTGTTTTCTTTCAAGAATTCCTCAATTTTTTCTTTCGAATATGGAAAAAGAACATCTTTAACAAAGGTTATAGGAGCCACTGTACCTTCTATATCCAATAAAACAGCCTTTACCATTAAAACCTCCAGAATTAATAACTCTTGCAACAGATTAAATATTTTATAATAAAAAGAAACTGTGAATTCGGAGAAAAAAGGTGGATGGAAAATTTTTATTCCTGCCTTTTGGTTTCTGGGTTACTGTAATTGGTTTAATAACCCTTTATCTACTGTTTAAACTGATAAAGATATTTTTTTATAAAAAAGCCGAAGGTACTATTGTTAAATCAGAAGTGAAAAAGATAAACAATCAGATAAGCTATGACTACTACTATCCCCTTATAGAGTATGAATATGAAGTAAACGGGAAAAGATACAGGTCTGACAGAATCTTTTTGACAAAACTTGAATCTGATTACAACACTATCAAAAAGATTGTAGATAAGTTTCCTGTTGGAAAAAAGATAACTATATACTACAATCCCTTCAAACCTGAAGATTCATTATTAAAAAGAAATTACCACACAGGTATGTTTATCCAGACCCTTGTTTTCTTTGGTATGCTTTCTGTTTTTCTTTATACACTTTTTATAGACATTTTTGGCCATGGAACAACAGTTGATGAACTTGCTAAGGTTGTAAAGGGAATACTTCACAGGGTCATATATGGAGAAAAATGATGGAAGTAAATCCTATTCTTCTTGAGGTTTTCAAAAATAGATTTTCTTCAATAGCAGATGAAATGGGGGTAATTTTGCAAAAAACATCTTTCTCTGCAAATATAAAGGAAAGAAAGGATTTTTCCTGTGCTATTTTTGATGAAAATGGGGAAATGATTGCCCAGGCAGCTCATATACCTGTCCATCTTGGTTCTATGCCTATGTCTGTTAAAGCTGCCATAGAAAGCGTGGAAATGGAAGAAGGGGATATGGTTATTTTAAACGACCCTTATAGAGGTGGAACCCATCTTCCAGATATAACGGTTATAGCTCCTGTTTTTATAAATGGAAAGAAGCCTTCATTTTATGTTGCAAATAGAGCACACCATGCAGATATAGGAGGTATCTCAGCCGGTTCTATGCCTGTATCAACTTCTATTTTTCAGGAAGGTATTATAATTCCACCT